>DASTOZ010000509.1:0-4886 GCA_035762365.1 Pyrinomonadaceae bacterium
TACGGTGGGCGCCATCGTAGCAGGCGTACCGGCTTTGACGACTTTCGTCGTGAAGCCGCCCAGCGTTAACGCTATCGAACTGACATCGATGAAGACCCCGCTCGTCGTCGGCGACAGTGTGCAGGTCAGCGCCGTGACACGTGTCTTGAACGGCGTCCCACGCACGGGCGTGCCGATCAACTGGGTCTCCGACAACACGAGCGTTGCGACGGTTGACGCGGGTGGCGTCGTTACCGGTGTTGCTCCAGGCAAGGCTGTTATTACTGCGAGCGCCGGATCAGCCACCACCAAAACCACGATCTCCGTTATCAAGAGCAACCTTCGGAGCCTCTCGGTAACAGCGAGTGCGAAGAGCGCGCGGGCCGGCGATGTTGTTCATTTCACGGCCAAAGGCGATCCCGCACAGGACTTCATCACGCGTTGGTCCGTGAGCGGTAGCGGGGCGAACGTGGATGCAGATGGCGCTTTCGTCGCCGAGTTACCGGGCACTTACATCGTCACGGGAACAAGCGGCACGCTGTCGTCGAGTGCGTCGATCATCGTCACGCCTCGCAACCTCGAACGAGAGGTCAAGATCGTTGGTCGCGTTCCGATGAAAGAATTTCAGGGCGCCGAACAATGGATCATCGGAAACTACGCTTATTACTCCACGATCGCCGATCGCTTTTTCGTTTACGACATTTCCGATCCGGCGAAGCCCGTGCTAACCGACACCGTCAAAGTCGACGCGCGCCTGGTCAACGACATCATGACGACGGCGGACGGTAAGATCCTCGTCATCTCGCGCGAGAATGCGTCCAACCGCAAAAACGGAATCGCTTTTTACGACACGTCGGATCCGGCCCACCCCAAACTGATTTCAGAGTACACGACTACTGTTACCGGCGGCGTTCACAGTGCCTTCGTTAACGATCACTACGTGTACCTCACCGACGACGCAACGGGCTCGATGCGTGTGATCGATTTCAAAGACGTTAAGAACCCGAAAGAAGTCGCCCGCTGGCAGACTGAGAACCCGCTCGCCGGTATCGTGACGACGAAAGAAGGCGAGCACATTGCCGGTCGTTACCTTCACGATCTTCAAGTCAAAGACGGACTCGCATACCTCGCCTACTGGCATGACGGGCTCGTGATCCTCGACGTCGGCGCGGGGTTGAAAGGCGGCAGTCCTGAACATCCGCAATTAGTCAGCCAGTTGCGTTTTAATCACAATGAGCTGTACGGCGATGGTTGGCTGGCGGGAACGCACTCGGTTTATCGCTACAAGAATTACGTCTTTCTCGGCGATGAGGTGTTTCCGGCGCTATTCGACATCAAGTCGACCAAACGGTTTCCGATACGAGGAATCATTCACGTCGTCGACGTTTCCGATATCAACAATCCGCGAAAAGTCGCTGAGTATCCGGTGCCTGAAGGCGCCGCGCATAACATGTGGGTTGAAGACGATGTGATGTACGTCGGTTACTACAGCGGCGGCGGTCGCGTTGTCGACGTCTCGGGCGAACTGCGAGGCGATCTTTATCGACAGGGACGTGAGATCGCGCGAGTTTGGACCGGCGATCCCAACGGGTTTCGCGCTAACCTACCCTTCGCCTGGGGCGCGCAGCCACACAAAGGACTGATCTACTTCAACGACATTCACTCGGGACTGTGGATCGTCAAACTCGGAGAAAAGATCGACAAGGGCTCCACCACCGCACCCGGCCCATGAGTCCGAGGCAGGAAGTGAACAATCCACCAACCGTCGTTGGTGGGATTTACAGAAGTTACTAGGCTGTTGTGTAGGTTGCGGTTGAATTATCCACCTACTGACGTGGGTGGTATTAGCGGACTCTCCAGACCACGACTTCATCCGTTCAATTTAAGGCTTTGATCCGTGGTTCTGTCTTGTAGAAGTCGATGCCGGCAGCCGTTGGGCCGACGTCGACGGTGGCGACCGTTTTCAGCGCCGTAAGGTCGATCACTTCGACTGTTCCCGGCTCGGAGCCGATTCCTTCTACCGTTACGAACGCATAACGATCGTCAGGCGACACTACCACGCCGTGCAGCACTTTGCGTTTCGTCGGCAAACGCGCGAGTTCCCTGCCGCTCTTCAACTCGTAAATCGATACTGACTGATCGCGCTTGTTTGTAGCGATCAAACGCAGACCATCATGCGTGACGTCGAGGTTGTAAACTCCCGCACGCGCCGCGATGCGACGCACGACCTGCCAGTCTCTTGTGTTCACCTCAACGATCTCGCTTGAATTATTGCACGCAACATAAACTGACGCGCCGTCGACGGCAGGTTCGGCCCATGTCGGTGAACACGAGTTGTCACCCGGCTTCGGCGGCTCCATGCCATGACCGCCGCTGTGTTTCATGCTCGACGTAGTGTCACTTGTTTTCGATACGCCAAACTGACGCGTGACTTTCAACGACCTGGTATCGATTTCGACCAGCATGTTGTCCATCATGCACGCCGAGTATTGTTTCGTTCCCGACGAATTCAAGCGCGAACCATGCGGCATCGTACACGTCGTCAAGCGCGCGATCTCGGTCATCGTTTGCGTCGAAACGACGGAGACTGACGATGGCGCCATGTCGCCATGCAAATTGAAATTCACGACGAAGACAAACGCGCCGTCCGGCGTGACGTCCAGCGTCGCCGGGAAATAACCGAGAGTAGTTTTTGCAACGAGCGAATCGTCTTTAGTCGCGTACTTCCAAACGGACCCGAACGGCCGGCCATGCGCGATGGAGACGTAATAGAACTGCCGATCGGGAGAGACGACAATGCCGTGCGGCCCGTCAATATCTACCGGCATGTCGCCCGTATCGACTTGTCGCTCGACGCGAGCGCCGTCAGCCCCGAAACGAACCAGCGCGATCTTGTCGGCTGACTCCGACAGCACGTAAACGAGATAGTCTCGATCAGGTTTTGTTTGCGCGTGTGACCACGGCGCACAACCTGCCAGCACGAACAAGATGGCAAGAGCAGATCTGCAAGGGACAATTCTCATCGCGGGAAGTCTAGCAGAAAACTTTTTTCATCTCAGGCCACCTGACCTACGAAAACCTGCATCAATAGCGTTAGCCAAATGGTGAATGCGGGTCTCCCCCGCATGGTCTAGTTAGAAACGATCTGAGACCTCGCGTTCCTGGTCTCAACTAAAAAACAAACTGCGATCTTTCAGGCAGCGAATGTTCCTGTCGCGCTAGCACGCCCTCGAAGTGTGCTCGCCAAACAAAACTACGCGCTGCAAAGGGGCAAGACTATGCACCGCCGACTCTTCCCAGCCGCATTGACTTCACTGCTGTTTGTTTTCATAGCTGCGCACACTTCGCATGCTCAGACGCAAACAGCCAATCAAGACCGCGTCCCGAACACTGGTTTACTACAGGCAACGGACGCGTCCGGCAAACCCGCCGGCGAGTGCCCACTGAAACACACAACGGTGAAAGCTGAAGTCAGCGGTTTTCTTTCCCGCGTTACCGTAACGCAGGATTTCGAAAACCCGTTCACAGAAAAGATCGAAGCCGTCTACAGTTTTCCGCTCCCGCCATTGGCCGCCGTCGACGATCTCACGATCCTGATCGGCGACCGTAGAGTAAAAGGCAAGATCATGCGCCGCGAAGAAGCGCAGACTGCCTACACCGCCGCAAAACAACTCGGGAAAGTCGCGGCGTTGCTCGATCAGCAACGTCCAAACCTCTTCACGCAAGCGGTCGCTAATATCATGCCCGGCCAGCAAATCCGGATCGTCATCAGCTACGTCGAGACTCTGAAGTATGAAGAGGGTTCGTATGAATGGTCGTTCCCGATGGTCATCGCACCTCGTTACACTCCCACAACCGACGAGCAAGCGAACAACGCTCCAAGTCCCATTTCGTCAGAGCGACCCGGACACGACATCTCGATCGAGCTTGTGCTCGATGCCGGCGTCCCGATCCAAACACTCAACTCCGCAACACACGAAACCGAAGTTGAGCGCCCGGACGACCGCCGCGCCATCGTACGTCTGAAAGATCAAAACACGATTCCCAACAGAGATTTCGTCCTCACATATCAAACCGCAGGTCCCGCTATAAACGATGCCGTCCTCGCTCATCGATCCGATAGGGGTGGCTTCTTCACTCTCATCTTACAGCCACCCCAGCGCGTCTCTGCTGAAGACGTGACGCCGAAGGAACTCGTCTTCGTGATCGACACGTCGGGCTCAATGGCGGGTTTTCCGCTCGCAAAAGCCAAGGAGACTTTGGACCTCGCGCTCAACACGCTCTACCAGCACGATACGTTCAACGTGATCGCGTTCGCCGGCGACACCGACATTCTTTTCTCCCAACCGCAGCCCGCAACTCCTGAAAACGTTCAGAAGGCGAGACAATTTCTGGCGCGTCAGAATGGCGATGGCGGCACGGAGATGATGAAAGCCATCACAGCCGCGCTGAAACCTTCTGATTCCCAGCACCACATGCGGATCACGTGTTTCCTTACCGATGGCCAGGTCTCGAATGAGGCGGAGATCATCGCGGAAGTGAAGAAGTACAGGAACGCGCGCGTTTTTGCGATGGGCTTCGGTAGCGCACCGAATCGTTATCTGCTCGACAACATCACGCAGATCGGACGCGGCGACGTCGATTACATTTCCGAGACCGGCGACACATCAGCGGTCGCACGCCGCTTCAACGAACGCGTACGCAATCCGTTGCTGACCGACATCTCGATCGAATGGTCGCCGAGTTTGCCGGTCACCGACATCTATCCCAGGCGAATACCGGATCTGTTTAGTGCGAAGCCGCTGATTTTTTCTGGTCGTTACGCACACGGCGGCAAAGGCTCTGTTGTGTTGAGAGGCAAGATGGCGGGTCAGGATTTCGTGCGCGAGATTCCAGTTGAACTTCCA
>DASTOZ010000510.1:0-3312 GCA_035762365.1 Pyrinomonadaceae bacterium
GCTCGGATTAAGGATTCACGCGGATCAGCTCTCGCTTTCGGGCGGAGCGAGGCTCGCCGCTGAACTAGGAACAATCACGGCGGACCATTTGGAAAACACCGACGCCGCCGGCATCGCCGCGCTCAAATCAGCAGGCGTGCAGCCGGTGCTGCTGCCCGGATCTGTTTACGCGTTGGGTTCGTCTCGCTATCCCGCCGCGCGCGAGATGATCGATGCCGGTTTGGCCGTCGTACTCGCAACGGATTTCAACCCCGGTTCATCACCAACGCCTTCAATGCCAATGATCCTGTCGCTCGCTGCGACGCACATGAAGATGACGCCGGCGGAGTCGATCACCGCGGCGACGATCAACGCTGCATACAGTTTGAATCGCGGCGTTGAACTCGGCTCGCTCGAGCCGGGAAAGCTCGCCGACATCGTCGTTCACGACTGCGACGATTATCGCGAGCTCGCGTACTTCTTCGGTATCGAGCACGCGTTAAAGATTTATTGCGCGAGGGACTTTGGTCACTCCATAAAAAGCGGTTGACGCTCTTTCAGTTGTACCTTATGATTCGCAGCAACACTGGAAAGGAGGTGATTCTAATATTTATGAGTTCTTATCACAGTGAGGTGGCTGCGGCCTGACCTCTGAACCAGCTAACTCGTTAGGATTCTGGTTCGGTCGTCTCACTGCATAGTGCTCCTCCTTTCTGGAAGCTGCACACAGTCAGCCTCAGGCCAATCCCAACAGTTCACCGAAAGCCGTCCACGCTCGTTCGTGGACGGCTTTTTTATCATGAATTTGTTGCCACTCGTTCTCGCGCAGGAACTTCCCAGCCAGCTTTCCGTGCATCCAAAGTGTTGTGAGTCTCCCTGACTCCCCTGTTTTCCACGATCCCGAGGGCCGTCGTTGGCGGCGCGTTCGACGCCTCTGGTTAGCAACCTCCATCATCGTTACAGCACTCGCAGCGATCTTTATCGCCAGCGTGCTCGCGAATCCTGTGCTGCCGAGACTGAACCTGCGCCAACTCGTGGGTCTGCCGCACACCGCGAACCTGAAACCAAAACGCCTCGACCTTCCCGCGAATCCGAGTGAACGCAAAGCTCGCAAGGCGCAGGTTGAACTGCAACAGGCACTCGCCAAAACCACGTACGTCGTTCCCGGCAAACGCGGCTCGCACATCCCCATCGTGCCGCCGCCGGTGACAACGCCGCCGCCAATTATTCCCCCGACGCGCCCGCTCTCAATCGGCTTCTACATCAACTGGGACGAATCGAGTTACGAATCGCTGAAGCGCAACCTCGATCATCTCGATTGGGTCGTGCCCGAATGGTCGCACCTGCAAGACGCTAACGAAGGCGGGAATCCGCTCGCCACCGACATCCACATTCCCGCGCTGAACTGGATCCGCGTCACGCGTCCCGAAACGCGCATCCTGCCGATGGTGCAGAACGTCGTCAACGAAGACTGGCAAAGCGAACTGCTGGCGCGCTCCATCGCCGACGAGCCACACCGCCAACGCCTGATCGCGTCGTTGACCAAATTCGTGCAGGACAACAAGTTCGCGGGGATCTGCGTCGACTTCGAAGAGCCGCGCTCTGACTCGCAGCCCAACCTGCTCACGTTCATGCAGGAGTTGCACGCGGCTTTTGCCACGCACAATTGGCTCGTTGCCCAGGCCGTTCCTTTCGACGATCCTGACTGGAACTACAAAGCATACGCCGCCGCCGCCGACTACCTGATCCTGATGGCGTACGACCAGCACTGGACCGGCAGCGACGCGGGACCAGTCGCGGCTCAGGATTGGTTCGAACAGAACCTCAACAAACGCATGCGCGAGCTCGATCCTGCGAAAACGATCGTTGCGCTGGGCAATTACGGTTACGACTGGAACGATGCGAACCAGAACGTCGACGAAGTCACGTTTCAGGAAGCGCTAATCAAAGCGCACGAGTCGGAAACAAATGCGTCGTTCGATCCTGCGACTCGCAATCCGTACTTCGAATACGACGAAGACGATGGTTCGCATCATGCCGTGTGGTTTCTCGACGCGGTGACAGCGTTCAACGAGATGCGCGCCGCGAGCGGTTACAAACCGGCAGGCTACGGCATCTGGCGACTGGGATCGGAAGACCCGTCGATCTGGTCGATGCTTGGCGCAAGCAATAGCAGCTCGGCCGATACGTTGCGTTCGATCAACTACGGTTACCAGGTCGACTTCGAAGGGAACGGCGAGTTGCTGAAGGTCGTGTCGAGTCCGCAAAAAGGCGTGCGCGATCTGGAGGTCGATCAAGCGACGGGGTTCATCAAGTCTGAACAGATCAAACAGATGCCGACGTCGTACGTCATCGAACGCGCGGGCGATCGGCCGGGCCTGCTCGCGCTCACGTTCGACGATGGACCGGATCCGCGCTGGACACCCGCGATTCTCGACATTCTGAAACGCGAGCAAGTACCCGCGACATTTTTTATCGTCGGCAAGAATGGTGAGGCGTACCCGGATCTGCTGCGCCGCATCGTCAACGAAGGTCACGAGCTGGGTAACCACACGTTCACTCATCCGAACCTCGGCGAGATGCCGCTCTCGCTGACTGAGTTGGAACTGAATGCGACACAGCGGCTGATCGAGTCGGACACCGGACGGTCCACGGTGCTGTTTCGGCCGCCGTACTTCGGCGACGCTGAGGCCGACAAGCCGCAGGAAGTCGAACCGGCGATTGTCGCGCAGAACCTTGGTTACATCATGGTCGGGCTGCGTATCGATCCGAACGATTGGCAGCTACCGGTCACGCCGAACCAGATCGTGAATCGAACAATCTCGCGCGCGATCGATGCCGATCCCGAAACACGCGGCGAGGTTATCCTGCTGCACGATGCGGGCGGCGATCGTTCCGCGACTGTCGAAGCGTTGCCGACGTTGATTCACGAGTTGAAAGCGCGCGGATTTCGGTTTGTGTCTGTGTCAGACCTGGCGGGGCTCTCGCGCGATCAGGTGATGCCCGTCATTCCCGCGAGTCAGCGAGTGTTCACGCGCGCGGATGCGGTCACGTTCTTCTTCCTATCGACCGGCGGCTGGACGTTACAGTGGATCTTCTTCATCGGCATTCTGCTTGGACTCGGCCGGCTGGTGTTTGTTGGTTCGCTTGCTCTGGCGCAGTGGCTCAGGTCACGCCGGCGCGAACGTATTCATGCGGGAAGCGAGTTTCCGCCCTTTGTCTCGATCATCGTGCCGGCGTACAACGAAGAGCTGGTGGTTGAGAGAACGATCCGCAGTCTGTTGGCTTCTGACTACTCGAACTACGAGATCATCGTCGTTGACGACGGTTCGA
>DASTOZ010000511.1:0-4984 GCA_035762365.1 Pyrinomonadaceae bacterium
TATCAGGTTTATGTGTTGGGTTGGCCGCGGCCACAGTCGGGAGGTTTTCTCGGTCTGTTCTTTCCGTGGCTCGTGAGCTCGGAGCTGTTGCACTACGGCTACGCGTTCGTGATGCTGATTGGGATTTGGACGCTCCGGAAAGGGTTTTCGGGGACCTCACGTAAGTGGTGGACCATCGCGCTGGTGATCCAGTTTTGGCATCACATCGAGCACGCGGTTCTGCAATGGCAGGCGCTGACACATCACTACTGGTTCGGCTCGCCCGTGCCCGTCAGTTTCCTGCAACTGGTGCTGCCGAAGTTTCGCGTCGAAATACATCTCTTCTACAACGCCGTCGTGTTCATTCCGATGATGATCGGCATGTACTACCACATGTTCCCGCCAAAGGGAGAAGAAAGTGCCGCGTGCAGTTGCTCGGTGCGGCGCGAACCAATACAGGCAATCGCGGCCTGACCTGTGTTCCTAAAACGAAAATCTGTAATCGCTCTTTGTGTCTGCCTGGCGTTCGCGCAAGCATGCAGACAGGAGAACGATGCAGCGCCGGGGTTGATGCTGACACATGAAGTTTCTCCGCAGCCGCCGCGAGTGGGGCCGTTGACGATCACGCTCAGGATCGCCGATGCTTCCGGAAAACCAGCAACCGGCGTTCACGTTCAGCTCGAAGCGAATATGTCACATGCGGGGATGAAGACCGTGCTCGCCTTCGCAAGGGAAACCGAGCCGGGGCGATATTCATCAACCATCGAACTCTCGATGGCCGGCGACTGGCTCATCCTGGTCTACATGACTCTGCCTGACGGTGCTAAAGTGAAACGCGAGTTTGAAATCAAGGGCGTCCGTCAACTCTAGTCTCAATTCACATCCGTGTTCCAGCTCGATCAGAAAAGCACCAAGCCAGTCTCATTTGATCTGTTGCGTGTTCCTCTGCTTGGCAAGCTGCTGACGATGAAGCACGCACGGACGGTGGTTCAGATTCCGCTGTTCGTGATCAGTGTTGCGATGATTCTGCACGGACTGTTTGGTCCGGTGTGGGCGCCGAAGAACCTCGCGACAACGTTCACCTGGGTACACTTTCGCGGCGCGCTGGTCCTGGTGCTGCTGTTCGCCGGAAACTTCTTCTGCCTCGCATGTCCGTTCATGCTGGTGCGCAATCTCGCGCGGAAGTTCTTTCATCCGGTGCGAAACTGGCCGCGTGTTTTGCGCAACAAATGGATCGCGACGGCACTGCTTATCACTCTGCTTTTTGTGTATGAGTGGTGGGACCTGTGGTCGTCTCCATGGTTGACCGCGTGGCTCATCATCTCCTACTTCGCCGCGGCACTGGTCGTCGATGCGATCTTCAAACACGCACCGTTCTGCAAATTCGTCTGCCCCATCGGCCAGTTCAACTTCGTCTCCTCAACTGTCTCGCCGCTCGAAGTCAAAGTGCGCGACCACGCTGTGTGCACCGCATGCAGGACGAAGGACTGCATCCGCGGCACACGCGAGCCTGCCGCGCCCTTAGTCGTGATTCAGCGTGGCTGCGAGCTGGCGCTGTTTCAACCACGCAAAGTCGGCAACATCGATTGCACTTTTTGTCTGGATTGTGTGCAGGCATGTCCGCACGACAATATCGGCATACTCAGCCGGCTTCCAGCCGCAGAGTTGATGACGGACGGAATGCGATCGGGCGTAGGTTTCTTATCAAAACGCAAGGACCTGGCGGCACTGGTCATCGTATTCAGCTTCGGTGCACTGCTGAATGCTTTCGGGATGGTCAGTCCGGTTTATGCATTGGAGCAGTGGCTGGCCAATCTGCTTGGGGTCAACTATGAGTGGCCGGTATTGGCGGTCGTGTTCGCACTGGTTCTGGTTGTTGAACCGCTTGTTTTGATCGGCGTTGCCGCGTGGCTTACTAAACTGTGGGCGACGAGGAAGCGATCTTTAATATCGACAGCGGTGCGTTATTCGTATTCGCTCGTTCCGCTTGGTTTTGGCATTTGGCTGGCCCACTTTGGTTTTCACTATTTAACTGGTCTCTACACGTTCATCCCTGTGACACAAGCGGCCGTGGCCGATCTTGGTCGGGCGGTTTTGGGCGAGCCTCGCTGGGGATTATCTGGTCTGGCCCCGAATATGGTGCAACTCTTTGAGTTTGGTTTTATCGCGCTTGGATTGCTCGGCTCTTTGTTGGCGAGCTACACGATCGTCGCGACAGAAAACGTGGGCCACCGTACTAGAGTTTTCAGTGTCTGGGCCATTGTGTCGCTACTGATGGCTGGGTCGGCATTCTGGTTGATGTCGCAGCCGATGGAAATGCGTGGACTCGTGCTTGGTGGTGGTTGAGAATGGCTAACGAATGACTCGATCCAGTGCGTTGCTGTTCATCATCTTGTTTCTATTCGCCAGGGCCGCAAGTGCTCACGAAGGTCCTCCCTTCCCGCTGTTCGTAGATCAGAAAGTGGATCGTTACGTCGTTTCGGTCTGGACCGATCCTGATGTCGGCACCGCGCTGTTCTTCGTGATCGTCAACGCGCAAGACGCCGCGGCGCTTCCGGCCGACCTGCGAGTGCAAATCGGCGTGCAGCCAGTCAGCGGTCGACTGGCGGAAAAGTTTTATGTCGCACAACTTGAGAACTTGCAGCAACAGGTGCAATACAAGGCGGAGGTGCACTTCGACTCGGAGGAGATGTGGCGAGTGCGCGTGCGATTAGAGAGTGCGCAGGGAAATGCGGAGACTTTTGCGACCGTTGAAGCGACGCCGACCGGTTACGGTCGCTGGGATCTGTTGGTTTATTTACTGCCCTTCGTCGCCGTCGGTCTCCTCTGGTCCATTGCCCTGCTCCGCAAACTTAAACGACGACAGTGAAGAAGGATTTCTTTTTTAAATGTGTTTCCCGCACGCGAGAGGTCAATGAAAACAAGATTTTTAAAAACTTCTTTTCACGTGAGACTCACACTTGCGGGAGCATAGCTCAATAATTCGTAAACAGTAGCCGGTTTGGAGATTCCTGCCCTGGCGGTTCTGCTTGTTCAATCTTGCTAAAGTCACGGGGACGGTTTCTTGCGGAAAATGCCCGGCTGGTTGAGGACCAATTTGACGGCCGGAGTTGCTGCGTTCGTGTCGACCGGGATCAACTCTGATTGTGCTCCGGTGCCTTCGAAGTAGTCTTTCGCTTTCCACGCGCGAAGAAAATAGCGGCGCCCACTGAAACCGCTAATCGTGAACCGGCCCTCCTTGTCCGTTTTCTGGTCTGCGCCAAAGAGCGTCTCATCGGGATCTTCCTGGTCGATGATCTCGATCTGAGCCTCATCAACCGGATTACCTTCGGCGTCGAGAACGATTCCCGAGAGCGCTATCGCGGGCAGTTTCGCAGGTAGATGAAAGTCGATCTTCGTTAGTTTTTGACCTCGCTCGAGTGTGAAGACGCGAGCCTGCGTTCGATCGGGAGTGTTGGGATAGTAGACCGTCGCGTAAGGAGTGTGCTTTTGAGGCGCGTCGGCGATGCTGATGCCCAGCAGGTATTTGCCGGGAAGCAAGCCATCAAACTCATACTGGCCAAGATTCTTTGTGTACTCAGAACGACTTTCAACCGTGGCCATTCCCTTTGTCGACGACTCGAGCGTGACGATTGACACTTGCACCTGATCAGGCGCCGGCTGGCCGTCGGCATCAAAAACATGACCTCCAATCCGCCCATCAATCTGCGCGTAGAAATCGTGTTCGACGCACGTGCCGGCTCGAATCTTGACGTCTACGGTTGTTCGATGAAATTCGTACAGCGAACCGTAGCCTTCGGGTAACAACACACTCAGTTTGTAGTCACCAGGTTTCAGATTTGAGATGCGGTAACGTCCTTTCTGATCCGTTGTAGTTTCGTAGCGATCGCTTGCACTTTGCGCGATCAACTTGACGTTGGTCATTGGTCCAACAAGACCAGTGTTGTATTCGTATTCGCCGAGTTTTTGCGCATACTCGTCTATGCTGCCGAAAACTCGCGTCTCCCGCTTACCTTTGACGAGTCCGCGGATCAACTCAACGTCGTCAATAGCATTTTCAAGCAGGTGTGTGCGGCTACAAATGTTCGCCGACAGTTGCGCAGACTTCCCAGGGCGACCGTCCTTAGTCACTGTTCGGGAGATACTCGAGCTGAGCGCCTCGCTCTCACTTCGATATGCGTAAACGAGGTATCGCTGACCTTTCTCAAACGGAATCCCGCAGTCGCCACCACCTCCGCCGGTGGAGACGTCAGCCGTTTGTGACTTGATTCCTTTCAGCGGCTCTTCAACGGTGAAGTGGGCCAGGAGTGATGTACGGACGGTTCGCTTTTCCCCAAAGCGAACGATATCGACCGTGGTTTCCTCAATGGACGTGACCAGCCCAACAAAGACAACCGGTGTCTCTTTAAAAGAAGCACACGGGGAAGGTGTTGCCATGCATGTGCACGCGACCGCGACTTCGATTGAGCAACATAAAACAATCGCCGGGAGAAGGAATGAGAAGATTCGTTTTTGCATGGGTCTGCTTTGCGGAAAAGGTTTACCGCGACCTTTCGGGATGTCTTATACTAAGCGCTTTCATGCAAAAAGTAACCGTCGTTATCACCACCTACAACCGTGCGCACTTTCTGCAACGCGCAATTCAGAGCGTGTTGCAGGCGGGATCCGATGTTGAGGTAGTGGTGGTTGACGATTGCTCGACCGATGAAACGCCGGATGTCTGCGCGAAGCTCGAGAGTATTCGTTACGTCAGGCTCGACGCAAATCGCGGCCTGGCCCATGCTCGTAATATCGGCGTAGCCGAGAGTTCTTCAGAGTTCGTGGCTTTCCTCGACGACGACGATCTTCGTTTACCTGATTCACTCGACAAACAGTTGCGCCGGATGGTTGCGGACGAGCGGATCGCGCTGTGTTATGGACGGGCGCTGATCGCGGATGCTCGTCGTCAACTTCCGACCGGGGAGGTCTACCCTACTGAGTGTCCGCAGGGCGATGTGTTTTGGGA
>DASTOZ010000512.1:0-3394 GCA_035762365.1 Pyrinomonadaceae bacterium
CGCGAGATTCCAGTTGAACTTCCAGACACGGAAGAAAGTCACGACGTGCTCGCAACGCTCTGGGCGCGTAATAAAATCGAGGACGTGATGGGTGAAGACATGATGGCCCATCACGGCAGCATGAAACCTGAATTGCGCGAAGAGATCACTCAACTCGGTCTGAAGTTCAAGTTGATGACGCAGTTCACTTCGTTTGTCGCGGTCGACGAAGTCATCTTTACTGGGCCTGATCCGGCACAGCGAGTGGATGTGCCGGCCGGCGCACCCAGCACCGGAACACTTCCTGCACCGTCGTTGGCCGGTGCCACAGAGTTGGTATCCGTGATGGCGGACGATAAGCTTCTGAACTCCACTCAGGCATCGCTCGGTACGACCGTCACTGTCCGCGACATCACGAATCTGCCGATCAACGGACGCAGCTTTCAGAACTTGCTGACGCTTGTCCCCGGCACTGTTCGCGCCTCGGGGGATCAATTCGCGAACTATCCGAACTCCGGAATAGCCTCCAACGGCCAGCCGGCCGTCTCGAACATGTACGTGGTTGACGGCGTGAGCGCAAACTTCGGCATCGCACCCGGTGGCCAGAACCCTGGACCATCCGCGGCCGGCAGCACACTGGCGCTGACTGCAAGTGGCGGCGACAACGGAGTCGCGCCGATCGAGTCAGTGCAGGAGATGGCAGTCAAGACGTCCTACGCAGAGGCTGAATATGGCCGCGTGCCCGGCGCCCAAGTGAACGTCGTCACTCGTGCCGGTACGAATGATTTTCACGGTTCGCTGTTTCACTTCTTCGGCAACGACGCGACCGACGCGAGCGATTGGTTCGCAAACAGTCGTGGTTTGAAGCAAACGCCGCGACGTCTAAATAACTTCGGCGGCACGATCGGTGGTCCAATCGACCGCGACGAGATCTTCTTCTTCGGTTCGTACGAGGGACTGCGCCTGCGCCAACCAATGACGGGTATCACAGACGTGCCTTCATTGTTCTCGAGGACAACGGCAGTTCCCGAGATTCGACCGTTCCTGAATGCGTTCCCGTTACCAACCGGCACGGCGCGAGCGGACGGACTGGCAGAGTTTGCTTCGACGTTCGCGAACCCCGCGCGTCACGATATTGGCGGTTTTCGTCTCGACTTGAGCGGCAAATCGTCGACCTTCACGGGCAAGTACAACTTCG
The DNA here is from genome assembly GCA_035762365.1 of Pyrinomonadaceae bacterium. GTDB lineage: Bacteria > Acidobacteriota > Blastocatellia > Pyrinomonadales > Pyrinomonadaceae > PSRF01. The sequence continues at coordinate 1,178 of DASTOZ010000512.1, forward strand.
CCGATTCTGACGCAGGTGAACGAGGCGCCGAAGGCTTCTCTCTCAACACTGTGAATCGCATTCGCAGCCAGGCACAGACGGTCACCGGCATTTTCAGCAGAACGTTGTCGTCGACGAAGGTGCTCGAGCTACGCGCGAACTACAGCAGGTTGCGAGTCGCTGGTTCCCAGGCGCTGGACGAGTTTGGCGGAGCGGTGGTGGCGTCGAGTCTGGCTCCCGGGTTCAGTGAGTCGTTCAATTTCGATCTGAACGCGCGAGGGGCGAACTTGATTGCCGGAAGCGAAGTTTCAAACATTCAGCGACAATTCAACGTGCTTGGATCGCTGGTGATCGTTTCAGGTAACCACAGCTTCAAATTTGGCGGTGATTATCGACGCATTTCGCCGAGCTTCGGTCTCCGGTCACTCGAAACGAACGTGCTGTTCGATGGTGTCGGTCAGGCAATTACTGGCGTACCGGCGCGGGTTGGTCTGTTCAATCGCGAGACTTCGCAGTCGCCCGACTTCGATAACCTCTCGCTGTACGCGCAGGACGAGTGGCGAACGACAGCGCGTCTCACGTTGACGTACGGCTTGCGATGGGAAGTGAATCCTGCGCCTTCCAACGACGGCACGCAGCGCTCGCGGTGGACCAGGCGAACGAACCCACGCAACTCAAGTCAGTTGCCGCCGCCACGCCGTTGTGGCAGACGACGTATTTTAATTTCGCGCCGCGCGCTGGTTTTGCGTACGAGCTCTTCGGTAGGAACGATCCGCAAATCATCTTGCGCGGTGGCGTCGCTGTGCTGTACGACCTGGGCCAGCAACGAGCGGGTGAAGCGTTTGCCGACTCGATTCCGTTTGTTAGTGGCTTTGGTGCACCGGCGATCGTCTTCGATCCTCAGCTCAAACTACCTTACACGTTGAACTGGCACGTCTCTTTGGAACGTTCCCTCGGCGATAACCAGACGATCACCGCGTCGTACGTTGGCGCGGCTGGAAGAAGACTGCTCCACACCCAGACGCTGTTCGATCAAAACGTCGAGTTTCCGTTTTTGCGACTGACGACGAACGAAGGCCGCTCCGATTACCGCGCATTGCAGGTGCAATTCAGACGACGATTCGCGGACGGACTCGGATCGAGTATCTCCTACACGTGGGCGAGGGCGTTGGACAACGTGAGCGACGACTCGGCGAGGAATGTCCTCATGAGGAGCGCGAATCAGGCATTCGACCGTGGCCCATCGGATTTCGACGTGCGGCATCAAGTCAACGGGTTTGTGAATTACGATTTGCCGGCGCTGTTTTCGAAGGGCGTTGGCAACAAGCTGTTCCGCAGTTGGTCCATCGATTCGAGTGCAAATCTGCGTTCCGCGAGGCCCGTCAACGTGGTCTACATGTTTCCGACGTCGTTTGGCGTCGCTTACTTCCGGCCCGACGTGGTCGCGGGCGAGTCGCTGTACGTCTTCGATCCTTCTGTTGAAGGCGGAAGACTAATCAATCCTGCGGCGTTTATCGTGCCGTCAGGCTTGGAACAGGGCAATCTCGGTCGTAACAGCCTGCGAGGTTTCCCGTTTTATCAGATCGATCTGGCGTTACGTCGTCAATTCAACTTCAGCGAGTCCGCGGCGCTCAAGTTTCGGGCTGACGTTTTCAATATCTTCAACCATCCGAACTTCGCGGATCCGGTCGGGCAAGATCGTGTGCTGGGCGGTGTGTTTTCCGGCGGGTCCTTCACCCCAAACTCAACCTTTGGCCGATCGTCCTCAGTCCTCGGCCAAAGCCTCTCCGGTCTGGGTGAAGGCTTCGGATCGTTTTACGACACCGGCGGCCCGCGCACGTTGCGGTTCTCATTGAAGTTGGTCTTCTGAGAATCGACCAATCGATGAAAACCATGAGAAGGTGCTGTTGATGGGTAACGATGAGCGAGTCCAAACCTTTGTAAAGCTCCTGGACCGCTTTATAGAGATCGCTAAGGAAAGAAATCAGCGTCAAATGGCGGGAGGCGACGACGCGGCGCCTCCCGGCATGCTGGAATTCCTCATAAACGCGGGGTCAAAATGTCGAGAGAAAGCCGTTAACGGCAAGCTCCCACCTTCTGAGGGAGGGATGATTGGTATTCTGAGAACCGTTGCGGATTTCGACGAGCCTTTGGATTCGGAGTTGGTCAAAGCCGCCAAAGATATAGAGGCTTACTATGTCCACCAGATGAAGTGATTAGACCCTCCCTTCCCTCGAC
>DASTOZ010000513.1:0-4878 GCA_035762365.1 Pyrinomonadaceae bacterium
TTAGTTTCGCAGCGGCAGGAGTTCGCGTATTCGGGCGTCGCGCAGGTACAGACCAAGCCAGAGCAGGACACCAAACGTCACGGCAAAAACCACCCCGAACCAGCCGTCGCCCAAACGACTAACATGCGTCGCAACGGCGCCGCCAAGATATCCGGTCAGCAAGACCGCTCCCAGCACCGCAGTCCGTGGAACCAGATAGAGCACGGTACACGCGATCAAGATCACACCGAGAGGAATGATTACGCTCTCAGAATACCCGAGTTTGACTGTCCCTTCTATCACCGGCGTTGGCTTGAACAACTTCGCCACGCCATCCACCAACAGAAACAATGCGGGGAGCCAACTCACAATCCTCCCAAGCCAAACACCTCTCGCGGGCAATGCGCCGGCGTGAACATTCGCTACCATAAACATCTCCTTCACTGCGTCTGTATCAGACGCCTAAAAACTCATCTCAATAACGCCTTTAATCTTCCCTCCCCTTTGTTCGCTAGCTAGTTGACGACGGCAATCCGGTGATCTCCAGCATCGGACGAATCTCGATTGTGCCGTGTTTAGCTACCGGAATCCGTTCGGCGATGCTCATCGCCTCGTCCAGGTTGGGGGCTTCAATCAAGTAGTAACCGCCGAGCTGTTCGCGCGTCTCTGCAAACGGACCATCCGTCACCAGACGTTTGCCGTTGCGAACGCGAACGCTCGTAGCTGTTGCAACCGGGTGCAGCGGACCGGCGGAAATGTAGTTACCCTTCGCGCTCAGATCGCGCGCGAGTTGTGCCGACTCCACGTAGCAATGTTCCCGCTCGCTCTCGCTCAGCGCCTGTTCGTCGAGATAAACCAGCAGCATGTATCTCATGACTTTGTGCCTCCTATTTTAAATCGAACGGGAGGGCCCAGAATCGACACCTCAATGTAGTTTTTTTTATTATCAAACATGCTTCCAAACCCGAACGCTGCTGTCGACGCGGTATATCGTTCTGATTGGGGACGGATTGTTGCAACACTCATACGTCAGTTTGGTGATTTCGAACTCGCCGAAGATGCTGCCCAGGAAGCATTCACTGCCGCCGTTGATCAGTGGCGCACGCAAGGCGTTCCTGAATCTCCACGCGCCTGGATTATCCAAACAGCCAAACACAAGGCCATCGATCGGCTCCGGCGTCAAACTCGTTTACAGGAAAAGCTCGAGGAATTTCCCGAGCTTACTGCCGAACCCACAATCGATGGTCCAGACCTCGACTTCGCGGAGATTCCTGACGATCGTCTGCGCCTGATATTCACTTGTTGCCATCCGGCGATTTCACTCGAAGCACAGGTCGCGCTGACGCTCCGCACTTTAGGCGGGCTTCAGACCGACGAGATCGCTCGCGCCTTTCTCGTGCCGACGGCGACGATGGCCCAACGTCTCGTGCGCGCGAAACGAAAAATCCGCGACGCCGGCATTCCATTCACGATTCCCGACACGAGCGACATGCCTGAACGGCTGGACGCAGTGCTCACGGCGATCTACCTCATCTTCAACGAAGGTTACGCGCCAACTCGCGGCAAACCGCTGGTCAGAGCAGACCTTTGCGCCGAAGCAATACGTCTCGCTCGGTTAGTCACAACGCTTTTGGAACCCAGACCACCCGCGGACGCGACTGCGCTGCTTGCGCTGATGTTACTGCACGATTCACGACGCGAAGCACGGCTCGACGATGAGGGGGATCTCGTCGTCCTTGAAGAACAGGATCGCAGCCGTTGGAACAGGGCGCAGATCGATGAGGCGTTGACGCTAATCGACGAAGCACTGAGCGGCACCCCCGGTCCGTTTGCTTTCGAAGCCGCGATCGCGGCCGAGCACTGCAAGGCCGCTCGTGCAAATGCTACTGACTGGCCCAGAATCGTCAGCCTCTACGATCGGCTCCAGGAACTGCTGCCGTCTCCGATCATTGCTCTCAACCGTGCTGTCGCGATCGGCATGGCTGATGGTCCACAAGCGGCAGTCACGCTGATCGACCAACTCGCAGACTCAGGTGAGCTCGAAGGCTATCACCTGTTGCACGCTGCGCGCGCCGACATGCTGCGACGACTCGGATCGAATCGTGAAGCGGCCGAGAGCTACGAGATCGCTCTCGGCCTTGTCAGTAACGACGGCGAACGTCGCTTTCTCGAGCGACGTCTGCGCGAAGTCACCTCGAGCACGCACTAGGCAGGTGGGCTCCTGAACCTGGTTCGCGCGAGTCCGTGTTTACCCCTGTTGCCCGCCGGCGGCCATCGCGGCCAAACGCTTGCCGATCTCTTCTTCGGTTACGTCTTCCGTGTGGGTCGCCACCGTCCAAATGTGGCCGAACGGATCCTCCAGGGTCCCGGAACGGTCACCGTAGAATTGGTCCTGCACCGCGTGCTTTTCAGTGCCGCCAGCGTCGATCGCCTGCTTGAAAACCGTGTCGCAGTCTTCGACGTAGATCATCAGCCCGACGGCCGAGCCGCCGATCGATTTCGGCCCGCGGTATCCTCTTTCAGGATGTTCGTCGGAAAGCATGAAACGAGAGTTGCCGATCTGCATTTCGGCGTGCCCGACCTTGCCCTCGTGCTCCATGCGAAACAGTTCAGTCGCGCCAAATGCTTTCGTGTAGTAGTCGATCGCCTGGGCGCCGCCATCGACGACTAAGTAGGGAGTTAACGAGTGATATCCCTCCGGGATAGGTTTTACATCCGCCATAACTTGTTCCCTTTCGTTTGAATGTTTCTGTAGTACTACTTCAACAGTTTCTTTTTGTCTACAAATGCGATCACCGCGTTGTTGAAATCCTTGGACTTCTCGAGATGCAGGAAGTGGTCGACGCCTTCCCACATCACGTACTCGAGATCCGGGGCGAGTGAGCGCAGGTATTGCTCGGTGTCGGGCGGCCAGAACGGCGACTTCGCGAGTATCGCCAGCACCGGCACATTGATCTTGTCTGTCGTGTAGAGCGCATCGTCGTTCATGCTTTCCATCGCGCTCACCAGTACGTATTGCGGTGTGTTCTGGAACGACTCGAGGATGCGCGTGTAATCTTCAGTCGCAGTCATGCCGGCCATTTGCTTGAACATCGGCGCGCCCGCTTCTTTGTAGTTGGGTCCGCGAAAAGTGCTCATGAACTGGTCGCGCATCGCCTTGTCACCGAAAGGCCGTAACGCACCGTCGACGATCACGATCGCAAGCGTCTTCTTTGGATACTTCCGATAAAATTGTCGCACTACGGGCGTGCCCATGCTGTGACCCAGTAGCACGGCGCGCTCGACTTTCGCGTCCTTCATGACAGCGTCGATCGCCGCAGCGAAGTGATCCATTGTGTAAGCGACCTGCGGTTTATCACTTTGACCGTGACCAGGCAAGTCGAGCGCGATCACTCTGCCGCGCTTGGCCAAATCGGGGATCTGGTAACCCCACGCCGTCAGGTTGGAACTCCAGCCATGCACGAGCACAAACGCGTCGCTCCCTTGACCCCAGCTTTGATAATGAATCTTCGCGCCGTTGAGCGTCGCAAACTTCGATTCGCCATCTTTCGCGTACACCGCCACCGGAGCAGCCAGCACCAAAACCAAAGTCGCGAATAAAACCAGGCGCAATCGCACCATCGAATCAGTCAAATCAATACTCATCACATTCTCTCCCTGCTCGTGTTTCTGACAATGACGAGCGTCATGTCGTCTGTGAGCGGGCGCGGCGCCGCGAAGTCCTGCACCGCACCCAACACTGAAAACAGTATCGACTCAGCCGAGCCGCCCTGCGCGCGTCGAAACTCAGCTTCCAGTCGTTGCACCCCAAACTCGCTCTCCGACTCGTCAAACGATTCCAGAATTCCGTCGGAACAAACGAGCATCACCTCTTCAGCGCGAAGTTGCACTGTTCCGCAGTTGAACGCCGCAAACGGCACCACACCCAACACCGGCCCGCCTTCAGCAAGCGATTCAAGCACGCCGTCTGCGCGCAACAACAGCGCCGCCGGATGTCCTGCGCTGCAATAATCGAGCGTGCCGGTGTGCGCGTCGAGTCTGCCGATGAACATCGTGCTCAACGGTTCGATCGACGCCAACCGCGCCATGTCGCGATTCACCGCGGCGGCAATGTCCGACGGATCGCTGCTGACCGCGGTGTGCGTGCGAATCAAACCGATCAAATGTGTGACCCACATTCCCGCTGCGAGTCCTTTACCGCCGATGTCGCCAAGCGCGAACACCAACCCGCGGTCCGTTTCTTCAACGGTAAAGAAGTCACCGGGTAAGTGACGAACCGCGAAGATCTCACTGGCGATGTCGAAAGCTCCGTAGTGAATCGAACTCGGTGCACACAAACGCCGGTGCACTTGCGCGGCTTCGAAGATCGCGGCGTTTAAATCCGCGTAATCTTTCTGCAGCGTTTCGAGTTTTTCGTCGAGCCGGCTGACCGGACCAAGCGCTACTGCGGACATAATTCGGGTCCTCACCCAACAAATTTGTAGCCACTGCCATGAACGGTAAGAATGAAACGCGGCTCTTCCGGATTCGGTTCCAGCTTCTGCCTGAGATGAACGATGTGCGTGTCGACCGTGCGCGTCGACGGATAGTTTTCATATCCCCACACCGCGTCGAGCAGTCGATCGCGACTCAGCGTTTCCACCGGATGAGCAATGAAGTATGCCAGCAACGCAAACTCTTTCGCGGAGAGGTCAATCAGATCACCATTCCGCCGCACCTCGTTACTACGAATGTTGACCTCTACATCGCTGAACTTATAGACCTCCGTCGACGCAGCCGGCGCTGACACGCGACGCAAGACAGCTTTCACACGCGCCATCAATTCGCGCACCGAGAACGGTTTAGTGACGTAATCGTCCGCGCCCAATTCGAGTCCTACAACTTTATCGATCTCCTGTC
>DASTOZ010000514.1:0-2677 GCA_035762365.1 Pyrinomonadaceae bacterium
AACTCGGCGAGAGTTTCGTAAGCATTCTCAAAGTATTCGAATCGGATGTAGAGCAGCGCGGTGTGGTATCGAACTACGCTGGCCAGTTCGGATTGGTCGTTTACCCCGAGCGATCGTGCGCGCTGTAAAGAGATCCCCGCACGTTCGAGCTCGCCCGTCCGAAACAGACACAAGCCGAGCATGCCCCACGCCGGGCCTCGTTCCGGTTCGAGTGCGACGAGGTTCTGAAAAGCATCCCGGGCCTGCGGATATAAGTCCTTCTGATAAAAGATCGCCCCGACATACCACCAGCCCTCGGACCACTTCGGTTTGATCTTCAAGGCCTCGCCGTAAAGTGAAATTGCCTCCTCGAGGCGTTCTGCGAGGCGCGCTTCGTCGGCAAGTTTTACGAACCGATCGAATTCCGATTCAGCGTTGACTCGAGACTGTGGAGCTCCTTGTTTTGGTCTTGGTTTTCGAGTCGACTGGGCCACCGCCGTCGTTGCAAGAACCAACGCGGCCAATAACACAAATACGGCACGTAAACGATTACGATTAATGATTACCACTGTGGTCGATTGTTATCGTTAGCCGGCGGTTTAGGAGGTGGAACTGGTTCTCCGACGTGCGTCCCAGGCTGCTTCGCCTGTTGTTCAGCAGTCGATTTCTGAACGAGGGCCTTTTCCCGGTCGCCGTCTTCTTTTCGATTCAGCCGGTAGTAAACTGATGCTAACAGGACGCGCGCTTCGACAAAATCCGCATACTCTTTCAAGACTCCTTCGAGTAGCGGCAGTGCCTCGGCAGGTTTACCGGCGGCTGCGTAGACAGCGGCGAGATGATAGCGAGCGTATTGCTCTCGTGGCCGCAGTTGGATCGCGCGTTTTAGATGGCTGAGCGCTTCTTCCGTATCCTTGTCCTGGCGGAACAGTACCCCGATATAAAGGTTCGAGTCGAAATCGTTAGGATTGCTGGCCAGTTCAGCTTTGAAGGCTGCTTTCGCTTTTTCGGTATCGCCCAAACGCATCAACACGCGTCCGTGCCAACCCTGTATCCCCGGAAGTTTCGGATTCAATTCGAGGGCGCGTTGTGCTTCCTTGAGAGCGCCCTGAGCATCGTCCGCGAGTAACAAAATCGAAGCCATTAGCAAGTGCGCTTCAGCGGAGTCTTCATGACGAAACAATCGATCGATAATGGCCTGGCCCTTGTCGAGTTGACCCTCGCCGATAAGCGCGCTGCCTAGTAAGTAAGCCACGGTGCGGTTTGACGGATCGGCATCGGCGAGCGGTGAAAGCCGCTGAATAACTTTCTTGTATTCACCCAACCTTACATGAGAGTCCGCCAACACCAACTGCGCATTGATCGTTTGCGGACTGTTTGGGACCGAAGCTAGAAATCGCTCCAACTCAGTCGCCGCCTCGGCGAACCACGCCGCTTTGTAATACGCCATCGCGAGGTTGAACCGAATCGCGGGATTTGCCGCATCGACAACGAGAGCTCTTTTGTATTGCTCGATCGCTTGTTCGTAGCGACCCAAAGCGGAGTACGCGGCGCCGAGATTCGATCGCACGTCGGAACGCGCCGGGTGCTTCTCGAGAATCGCGAGATACGCGCGCACCGCACCCTGCAAATCTCCCGACTCATGTAACTGAGTAGCGCGCTCAAATTCCTGCTCGACAGCAGCCTCACCCTGTGCCGAAGCCTGTGCGGCACACAGCGCCCCGAAGATAAAAAGGGAGATAAATAGAGCCGCTTTACTACAAACTTTTCGAATTGCCATTTATGAATTCCAGGCGAGCTAAGATGCCCGGGATTATACAGTATTTATTCACATTTTTGCCCTTTTTCTGGCCTCGACATTCAACTATACTGCGATGAAATGAAATCACTTCTGAGCGTTTTGATGACGATCACTATCGGGCTTTCTCCGGCCCTTGTGCGAGGTCAAACCACGCCCGTACAGGACCAGAACGACGTGGTTCGTTTTCGCAGCAATGAAGTGCAGTTGGACATCGTTGTAAAAGACAAAAAGGGACGTCCGGTTAGGGATCTCAGAGCCGCCGATTTTGAGATTTTCGAAGATGGTGTGTCACAGAAAGTCGCATCGTTTCGCTTCGTGACGAGAGACGTTGCGCCGTCGGCGGGGAAAGCCGACAAAGCCAAAACCACCGCGCCAGGAGCCGAACCAATTCCACCGCCAGTTAAGCGTTCGAGACCGGCAATCACGGCACTCGTGTTTGACCGGCTCTCGCCGGAAGCCCGCTCGCTGGCAAGAAAAGCCGGGCTTGCTTATGCGCAGGAAGGAATGACCAGCGGAGTTTTCACGGGTGTCTTCGGCATCGATCAATCTCTGCGCACGTTTCAGACGTTTACGGACGACGCTCTCTTAATTAAGGACGCTGTCGAGCACGCCACCGGCGCCGCGACCTCATCGTCCGGCGCGGACGCAGCAAAGATCCGATCCAATATCGAACGCAGCGCCTCGTTGGACCGACAGATGGAGTCTTCGGTAAGCGCCGTCGCAGCAGCCGGCGCCGCTCACGACAATGCCGCAGCCTCGGAGGCCGCCGCTGCGGGTGCTCAGGCAATGCTCACCCAGCAGTTCGTCGAGATGCAAACGCGAATGCTGGAGCAATACGAGCGGCTGGAACGCGACCAGGAGGGACATGCAACGATCAACAGTCTCCTGGCGGTGATCAGC
>DASTOZ010000515.1:0-3093 GCA_035762365.1 Pyrinomonadaceae bacterium
GCGATTTCGCAACTTCCGCCGCCCAACCGCCGTAAGTGCCGGCGTTGCGCACCACCTTTCCGTCTATCCAGTTGTTTCTCGGAACTGGAGAAAGCACGATCGGCGTTGCGCCTTTCGCCTTTGTCTCGGCGATGTACTTTCGCATGTACCAGCCAAACGTGTGGACCACTTCATGCTTCTTCGTCAACAGGTTGTCGATCTCTTCGGTCTCTTCGCCGGCGCCCTTTAACGTCCCGCGAGCGCGCGATGCATCGTTCACTGCGCTTGCGTCGTTGTGTCCAAACTGCATCAGCACGAAATCGCCCTTCTTCAATTCTGCAAGAACCTGGTCCCACAATCCTTCTGTTTGAAACGTTCGGCTACTGCGTCCACCGCGGGCCCGGTTCTCGACTTTGATCTTCTTCTGATCGAACAGGTCGGCAATCGGATCACCCCAGCCTTGTTGCCCTTCAGTTGGAGTCTTGACAGTCGAATCGCCGATGATGAAGAGCGTAGGCCGCTCTGCACGCACAACGGCAGCGAATACTTGCAGCAGCACGGCAAGCAGAATCATGGTCTTAATTGTTTTCATAAAATCAGGGTTTGATCTGTGGTTTCGGTTTTGGCTTCCTGTCCACGTCAGGGACTTCGTCGATATCGGGCGTCGCGCTCCGACTGCGCTGGTACTCCAGCGTGCTGCTGGAACGTTTGACCTTTGGTCCAGCCTGAATCACTGCCAACTCTGCAAGCGACGTTGTTTTGTCGTTACCAAAGCCGGTAAGCGAAACGAGTTTCAGATATCGCGCTGTGACTGTGCTGGTGAAGTAAATGTTCTGCGGCGCGAACGTCGACAGCAATTCACCGCGCGCTGCGTCACGCCAGTCGTTACCGTCGTCACTCACCTGAACAACGTAACCGCGAATGTCGCCTTCATGCTCGCGATGGTTCTGGCGAGGCATCACCACGACTCCCGACATCGTAACGGGCGCATTGAACGTCACTTTCAGATCCACTTGTTCGCGCGCCGGGTCGCGTTGACTGCCAATAAGAATGAAAGTGTTCGGATCGCCATCGATCGCGGCCCCCGCGGTCGCGCCATTTACCTCGGCAACAGCTCCGAGGCTTCGCATCACGCGCGTGTCGAAGAACAGACTGCGCATCTGTTCAGGCGTTACAAAGATGGTCGGCTGAAAACAATCGCTCCGAGCATACTTGAGCAACGAGTAGCGAAGCTGGCGCGCCACTGGATTTCCGGTATTGGCATTCAAGACGTCGAACGCAGAGAACAACAACTTTCCCTCGCCGACATTCATTTCGAATAGAACACCGAGCTTGTAGTTGCGATTCCAATCGTCGATGGCCCAAACCACCGGTTCGAGTTCCGGCGGCAAACGATCGAGATTGACGGCGCGCACGTTCGGAATTATCTGCGCCCACTGCCAGTCGAAGTGCGAGCTGGTAGGAAATCGTTTCAGCATCTTGTATTTCATGATGCCGGGTTTGTAATCGATCCACAGTCCCAACATGCGGCCCCAGGCCGGATTCATCAACCGGTTCCAGAAAACCGGGACACCATCGAGCGGCGGGCTGGTCCAATCAAGGTTGGAGTTGCGCACACTAAACAACACGCGGCCGCCCGAGGCGAGCTTCGCTTCGGCCTCGTCCCACGAACTGGTGACCAAAACATCCGGATTGCGTGATTCGACGCACTCGTTTTCAGGATCGACGCCTGGAGTCGCGGCCCGACGTTCCTGCTCCTCGGGACCTTCCGCGGGATACACCCAGAAGTTCCAGTCGTTCACGAAATAGGTTTCGCCGAGCACGGCATTTGGTCCTTGGATGATCGTGCGCGTTACAGGATTCAACAGTGATTCCGGCGCCACCATAACTTCGAGCCTGTATTCCCCTGGTCCACCTAACCTGGAAAGGTCGAAAGTTATTCTTCCCAGCGGAAAGTTCTTCCCAATTGGTATCGTCCGCGCCGCAAACTCTCCTTTCAAGGTGTCGCCAATCTTCCAGACTGCGATGGCCCTTTCGATGGGCTCAGGACCGTAATGCGCTAATTCAAGATCGACGTCAAACCTCTCGGCGCTCGTGAAAACACGTTGACGCAAGCGCGCCAATGGCACGGTCGCATTCGAAAACTGCTTGAATTCTTCCGCTTTGACGTAACTCTTCGGTTCCCAAAACGCGTCGAGCAGTCCGACCAGAGCAGTGCCCTGACCAAGGTAGTCATGAAGATCGAGCAGTTGATATCCGCTCAGACCCGGCGTGCGGAGATTCGCTTCAATCTCTTCCTTGTAAGCGGCGAGCTGAAACTTGCCCGAGTTGTAATGAAAGTAAAAGTTCTTCTCGAGTAGACCGTGCGCCTTCATCGAGTCGCGGAAGATCTCGAAATTCGACGGCTGGAGGTATGCCTTCTTGAACTTGTCGATAATGCCGTAATCAGGATAGGCGGCCCATTGGCCCACCTCGTGCGAGATCACCGGCAGGTCAATGTCGATCAGCGCTTCCGCGTAATCACGACCAAACCAGCCAGACTCGCGTCGTAACATCTTTTGCGCGACTCGTTGAATCGCGAGATAGTCCGTGCCCTCCGTCAGGTTCTCCACTTCCCTTTCGGTGTGACCGGTGCCCGTGGTGTACAGCCGTCGCGGATCCTCTACGCGATAATGTTCGACCCACTTCGACAACGCTTCCTGCCACTTGCCTTTCGGTTCATTGCTCGCCGACAGCAACATGAACGAGGGATGATTGCCATAAGCTCTAATCATCCGATCGGTTTCGTCGTAGAGCATGCGCTCCATCGGAGTGCCCGGACTGATCTCGTTCCACATGCCGGGTTCCGGCTGCAGGTAGAACCCGATCAGATCGGCGGCTTCGAAAGCAGCTTCGGGCGGGGCCCACGAATGAAACCGCATGTGGTTCAAGCCCCACTTCTTGCAGGTCTCGAATAGTTTCTTCCAGTAGGCGACGTCGGTGGCTGGATAACCAGTCAAAGGAAAATCGCCGCCACTATGAGTGCCGCGAAAGTAGATCGGTCTGCCGTTGAGAAGAAACTCCTTTCCGACTGCTTCCAGATCACGCAGACCAACCTTCAAATCGACGTACTCT
>DASTOZ010000516.1:0-5370 GCA_035762365.1 Pyrinomonadaceae bacterium
GTAATCAATATCGCGTCGATCGCCGGCAAGACTGGCGCGCCGTACATCGCCGCGTATTCAGCGTCGAAACATGGGGTGATGGGACTGACGCGCTCCGTCGCGCTGGAAGTCGCAGCCAGCGGCATCACCGTGAACGCGATCTGTCCCGGATATGTCGATACGGAGATGGTCACGCGCGGCGTCGAACGGGTCGTAACGAGGACGGGCCGCACTGCTGATGAAGCTCTGGAAGCGATCAAGAAAATGAGCCCGCAGAACCGGTTGGCGACTGCTGAAGAGGTGGCGGCAGTCGCGTTGTTGCTTGCTTCAGAAGAAGGCCGGGGGATTAACGGCCAGGGCATCAACATCGATGGCGGTTCAATTTTTTACTAATTCGTAAACCAGCCGGATCGGCAGTCCCACGATATTGAAGTAATCGCCTTCGATCTCTTCGATGAACAGTCCGGCCGCGCCTTGAATGCCGTAGGCTCCGGCCTTGCCGCGCGCTTCTCCGGTCGAAATATACCAATCGATCTCCCGCTCGCTCATCTCGGCAAATCGCACTCGCGTCGTTTCGTATTCAACTCGCGATTCACCGCGGACACGCACGACCGCGACGCCGGTCAACACTTCGTGCCACTTGCCATTCAATAACTGCAACATCCGCTTCGCATCGTCATCGTCGACCGGTTGGCCCAGGATGTGTTTATCGACGACCACGGTCGTATCAGCACCAAGCACTAATCCGTGGTCCAGCTTCGCAGCGACGGCCTCCGCTTTCGACAACGCGAGTCGCTGCACGTACGTCGCGGGATCCTCCCCAGGTCTGACCGACTCGTCAATGCCGGCAGTGATCGTCTCAAACTCCCACCCGACGGCGGTCAGCAGCTCCTTGCGGCGCGGGCTACCAGACGCGAGTATCAGTTTTTCACACAGATGATTTGTCATACTTGCGACTGGCAAGTTTGCGTGTTTCAATCCCAGATCGCAACAACAATGGAATCACTAATCAAAGCACTGCCCGCAGTTTTGCGCGCTTCCGGCAACGCGCCGGAAGTCGCGGAGGCCGCAGCGATCGCGGCGTGGAAGCACTGCGCCGGCGAGGGGCTCAAGCAGCGCGCCATCGCACTTGCTTTAAAAGACCGCACGTTAGAGGTCGCGGTGGCCGATCTGATCTGGCAGAAGCAACTGAATGCCATGCGCGGTCAAATGCTGTACAAAATCAACACGCTATTGGGCCAGCCCGTTGTTGGCGCTATCGAATTCATCATCGACCCTGAAAAGTTAGTGTCTTGAATTTCGCTTGAGATGCGTTTCCCGCTTGCGGGAGGTCAGTAGAAAAGATTTTTATTTTTTTTCACATGTGTTTCCGGCTTGCCGGAGGTGAGTAAAGAGTTATGCCGATAGAAGAAAAAGACATCGCGAAAGTGGCCCAACTCGCTCATCTCGAGTTGGACGACGAAGAGCTCAAGGTCTTTGGACCACAGATCGCGGGGGTCATCACCTACGTCGAACAACTCAACGAGCTCGACACGGCAAACGTGGCGCCCGCGCTCGGTGGTCTGACTCCCGAAGGCGAACAAACCAACTCGTCGCGCGATGACGAGATCGCCCCATCGCTGGGCCAGAAGATCGCGCTTGCGGAAGCGCCCGATCCGGCGGAAGGCCATTTTCGCGTGCCGAAGGTGCTCTAAACACTCATGTCCGTCAAAAGAGTAGAACAAGCAATCATCGCCGCCGAAGAACTTAATGAAACGTTGAATGCGTTTCTTGAAATCGATCGCGCCGGGGCGTTGCAACGCGCCGCCGCCGTCGAACACAGCGATGGCCCGCTCGCGGGCGTGCCGGTAGCCGTGAAAGACAACATCTGTGTGCTCGGGCTGCAAGCCTCGTGCGGTTCGCGCATTTTGGGCAACTACCATCCGCCGTACAACGCAACCGTGATCGAACGTCTCACGCAAGCAGGCGCCGTCGTCATCGGCAAAACCAACTGCGACGAGTTCGCGATGGGCTCGTCGAACGAAAACTCCGCTTTTGGACCAGTGCGCAATCCATGGGACACGACTCGCGTGCCCGGCGGTTCTTCCGGCGGCTCGGCGGCAGCGGTCGCGGCGGGAATCGTCCCCGTGGCACTTGGTTCAGACACGGGCGGCTCCGTTCGTCAACCCGCATCGCTCGTCGGCGTCGTCGGTTTGAAACCCACCTACGGACGCAACTCGCGCTACGGCCTCGTCGCGTTCGCGTCGTCGTTGGACCAGGTCGGAATCTTTGCACGCAAAGTTGAAGACGTGGCGCGCGTGCTCGGCGTGATCGCCGGACGAGACAGCCGTGACGCAACGACGGCGGACGTTCCCGTCCCTGACTACGTCGCATCGCTCCCCGGCGACTTGAAAGGCGCGCGACTTGGTTTTCCGCGCGCGTTGTTTGGCGAAGGACTTGACGAAGCCGTTGGAAACGCGGTGAAGGCCGTCGTCGATGTGTACCGCGAACTTGGCGCCGAGATCGTCGACGTCGATCTGCCGCATGCGAAGTACGCGATCGCGGTCTATTACATCATCGCGACAGCGGAAGCATCGTCAAACCTCGCTCGCTTCGACGGCGTCCGCTACGGCTTTCGCGCGGAAGACACGCCGGAGCTGCGGCAGATGTATCGACGCACGCGCGAGCAAGGCTTCGGCGCCGAAGTTAAACGCCGCATCATGCTTGGCACGTACGTGCTCTCTGCCGGTTACTACGACGCTTACTACCTGAAAGCCCAAAAAGTGCGGACGATGATCAAGAACGACTTCCTCAGCGCGTTCGAAAGCTGCGACGCAATCATCACGCCCACCGCTCCGTCGACCGCTTTCGCAATTGGCGAGAAGGTGGACGATCCGCTTGCGATGTACCTGAACGATATTTACACGGTGACTGCGAACCTGGCGGGAGTGCCGGGCATCAGCGTGCCCTGCGGGCTTTCAACGGAGAGACTGCCGATCGGCTTTCAGTTGCTGGGACCGTACTGGTCAGAACCGATGCTTTTCAAGTTGGCCCATGCGTACGCCGAGGCGCGGCCGTTTATCGAGCGTCCGCCGGTTTTTGCGCCATCGGTGTGACGGCTCGTTTCTTACGATCGGCCTTGTCAGGGATGAGATCGCCGGTGAAGATCTCGAGTACGTTCTTGCAGGTACCTACAACAGGTGTCACGTCCAGACCAACGTGGACCGCGCCGGGTAGCAGGCCCTTCCTTCGGATCTCGTAACCCGCCAATCCGAAAGCAAAGACAGTCCCGACGATGGGAATCGGTTTAATCAGGCGCTTCGCGACGCCCCAACCGCCGGCCCTAATGATTCTGCGTCTCATCGTACTCATACGTCGTAAATTCCCCGACAATGTTAGCATAGCGCGATGCGTCTAAGGCTAGCTCTGATGTTTCTCGCCCTCGTGGCGTTCGCTGTTCTTTTTTCGTGTCGGTCCGGAAACGACAACACCCGCCGCCTGCTGGTCTACACGCCGCATGGACAGGACCTGCTGAAAGACTTCATCGCCCGCTACAAGCAACAATATCCGGACGCCGACGTGCAGTTTCTGGACATGGGTTCGCGCGAGATCCTCGAGCGCGTCCGCGTGGAACGAAACCGCCCGCAAGCGGACGTGTGGTGGGGCGCGTCGCACACTACGTTTCAAACGGCAGCGGAAGAGAACCTGTTAACGGAGTTTCGGCCCAGTTGGGCCGACAAGATCCCGGCCGGGTCGCGGGATGAAAAGGACCGCTGGTACGGCACCTACGAAACGCCGCAGGTGATCGCGTACAACACGCAGGCCGTCAGCGCCGCGGACGCGCCGCGCGATTGGGACGACGTGTTGGATCCGAAGTGGCGCGACAAAGTTCTCATTCGCAACCCGAACCCGTCCGACACCATGCGCGCGATCTTCGGCGCGATGATCTGGCGGTTCTACAAAGACACAAGCAAACCGGATCAAGGCTACGAGTGGCTGCGCAAGCTCGATGCGAACGTTCACGAGTACACCGCCGACGGCACGCTGTTGATGCAGAAGCTCGCGCGGCGCGAAGGCCTGGTGACGTTGTGGGACATGCCGGACGTGCGGCTGTTCATCGAACAGAAAAACTTTCCCGTCGCTTACTCCGTACCCGCGAGTGGAACGCCGGTGATTACGGACGGCATCGCGATCGTACGTGGTGGCCCAAACCCGGAAGAGGCGCGCCGGTTTTATGAGTTTGTGACGACGCCGGAGAGTTTGACGTATGCGGCGCACAGGTATTACCGGATTCCGGTGCGCACGGACATCGATCGTTCGCAGTTGCCGGCCTGGATGAACGAGCCGTTCACGCGGCTTCCGCTGGACTGGGAGCTGTTGCGAAAAAACGGAAACGATTGGTTAAGATACTGGGACACCGAAATCCGTGGTAAGAACCGATAAGAGATGTGCTTTGTACTTTGACCTTTGTGCTTTGTTCCTAGGAAACAAAGAACTAAGCACTAAGTACTAAGTTCCTAAGATGCCGCTTCTTTCGTTAAAGAACATTTCGCGCAGCTTTGGATCGACGAAAGCCGTTGCCGATGTGTCTCTCGACGTCGAACAGGGTGAGTTCTTTGGTTTGCTTGGTCCGTCCGGATGCGGCAAGACGACAACGCTTCGCATGATCGCGGGGCTCGAGAAGCCCGACGCCGGCGTGATTCAGTTTCAGAACACCGACATCACGAACTTGCCTGCCGAACGACGCGGCTTCGGGATGGTATTTCAAAACTATGCGCTGTTTCCGCACCTGAACGTTTTCGAGAACGTCGCTTTTGGATTGCGGGCGCGGCACGCGTCGAAGGCTGAGACGAGCGAGCGTGTCGCGAGCGCTCTCGAGCTGGTCCAACTTCCCGGGTACGGCAAACGGGCCGTCGACGAGTTGTCCGGAGGTCAGCAACAGCGCGTGGCCATCGCGCGCGCGATCGCGATTCAGCCTGCGCTGTTGTTGTTTGACGAGCCGTTGTCGAACCTCGACGTTTCATTGCGTGAGGAAACACGAAGCGAACTGCGCGAACTCGTCACGCGCCTCGGACTAACGGCAGTCTACGTTACGCACGATCAGGAAGAAGCGTACGCGCTTTGCGATCGTATCAGTGTGATGGTTGGCGGGCGGTTGATGCAGACCGGAGAGCCGCGTGAGCTTTACGAACATCCGTCAGACATCGCCGTCGCGAGGTTTCTCGGTAGAAATAACTTGATCAAGGCGGTGCGCTTGAGTTCGAGTAACACAGCCGACGGCGAGTTCAAGACCGCGGATGGCAATCACATTTTGCGTCTTCCTGTGAATCATTCGGATCTGTCGGCGATTAACCAGCCGGTGTTTCTCGCGATTCGTCCGGAGCACGTGCAGATCCACACTAACGGCGATTC
>DASTOZ010000517.1:0-13108 GCA_035762365.1 Pyrinomonadaceae bacterium
CGCACGCAATCAATAACAGGAAAATCACCGCACCCATGAGCGAGAGAATTGTCGGTCGAACCTGGTCCACCAGGTGCTGCTTCATCGGCACGAGCCGAAAATACTGACCGGCCGTGTTGGCGATGGTGTTTTCGGCGCGAATCTTCTGCGCGATGGTCTCCGCTTCGGCCTGGGCCTGCTCGAGCGAAACCCCAGGCTTGAGCCTTGCTATGGCGCGCCACTGCACGTTGTTGCGGTTGGCGACGTCGTAAGGAATGCGCGCCGCGAGCCAGATGCTCGGAAACTGTTCGACATTCACGTCCGGCGGAAACAGCAGTTCAAAACCAGGCGCCAGCACGCCGACGACGATTGGCGCTGGTCCAAACGTAGCGGACACCGGAAGAGGCTTGCCGATAATCGATCGATCGCCGCCGAAACGCTGTTGGAAATACTCGTTACTCAGAATTGCCATCGTCGGCGGTGGTGGTGGCGCGTTCGCTGGAGGCGCGTTCGCTGGAGGCGCGTTCGCTGGAGGCGCGTTCGCTGGAGGCGCGTTCGCTGGAGGCGCGTTCGCAGCAGGCGCGGCTGGTGGAGGCGCTTGCGGCGTTCCGTCGGAATCATGGAAGTCGCGACCGGCGACGATCGAAGCGCCCATCATTTGAAAGAAGTTAGTGGAGACACCGGCGATACGAACCCTCTCAGGCGTACCGTCTAACGCAGGCATCGTTATGCGCCCGGTGTTCACTGCCGCGAAGTCTTCGAAATTATTTTTGGCGCCGTTGCGCAGATCGAGAAAGTCGACGTTCGAAAGCGGAAAGTCCTTAACGTTTCGCCGCTGCAGATCGTTGCAGGCGAGGACCAGGCGCTCCGGATCGCGATAAGGCAGTTGTCGCAGCAGCACGCCGTTGGTGACACTGAAAATAGCAGTGCTTGCGCCGATAGCGAGGGCGATGGTGACAACGACTGTGATTGTGAATACGGGGCTCTTGCGCAGCGTGCGAAACGCGTAGAAGAAGTCGGTTAACATGGGCGCAGTTTAGACGCTGTTGCGAATTTCGGCCAAGCGAAATTTAATAAAAAACCTCGGTTTGATTGGAGTAACATCTGACGCCTTGAACACTCATCCAAACAATCGTCTCGCGCGCGCCGTCATCGTGGCGCTGCTTGCGCTCGTCGCTTTCATCAGCACACCTCGCGCGACGACGGCTCCCGCACAACCAAAGCGCATCGTCATCGCCGCCGGCACTCTGTTCGACGGCAAAGGCACTGTTCTGAGAAACACGCGGATCGTCGTCGAGGGATCGAAGATCGTCGCCGTCGATCCGAATGCCGGGCCAATCGACTACGACTTGCGCGGTCTAACAGTGATGCCCGGCTGGATCGACGCGCACGTTCATATCACGTGGAGTTTCGACCAGAACGGCAAGAACGCAGGCGGCGGCGACAGGTCGCAGTATGCCACTCTGCAAGCAGCAGCAAACGCGTGGTCCACTTTGCTCGCCGGCTTCACCACCGTGCAAAGCGTCGGGCATGTGAACGATATTCAGTTACGCGATGCAATCAACAGAGGCGCGCTGCCGGGTCCGCGTATTCTGACTTCGGCGGAGCCGCTGCTCGGGCAGGGAGAAAAATCGGGTACTCCCGACGACATTCGCGCCTTCGTGAGAAAACAGAAAGCAGCAGGCGCTGACCTGATTAAGATCTTCGCTTCCAACAGCGTTCGGCGGCCGGAATTGACGCTGTCGCAGGAACAATTGACCGCGGCGTGCGACGAGGCGAAGAAGCAGGGACTGCGCGCGTTGGTCCATGCTTACGGACCTGCCGTGCGCGCGGCGAGTCTTGCCGGATGCACTCAAATCGAGCACGGAACACTGGCGACAGACGACGATCTTCGTCTGTTGGTGCAGAGAGGCGCCTGGCTCGATCCGCAAGCCGGTCTCGTGTTTGAGAATTACGTGGACAACAAAGACAAGTTCGTTGGCACGCCGGGCTTCCCTGAAGAAGTGTTTCCGATGATCAACGGGTTGATTCCGCAGTACCACGATTTCATGAAACAGGCGTTGAAGATCGGCGGGTTGAAGATCCTGTTTGGCTCCGATGCGTTGGCGGGTTCGCATGGACGTAACGCCGAAGAATTTGTGGATCGAGTGCGCGATTGCGGCGTCGATCCGATGGCGGCGTTTGTCTCTGCAAACTCGCTGGGCGCTGAGGCGCTCAAACTCTCGGATCAGATCGGCTCAATCGCACCCGGCCTTCAGGCCGACATCATCGCGCTCGACGGAGATCCGCTGAAAGACATCACGGCGGTGCGGCGCGTCGTGTTTGTGATGAAAGGCGGCGTGGTTTACAAGAACACGCCGAAGTAACACGCCAAACATTTCAGCCCGGCGAAATTGCTGCTAAAATCCGTGGCCCAAAGCTTCGTTTGAAACTAAGGAGCACCCCATGAAAAAACATGTCCTTGCCGTCTCGGTCCTGTTATTCAGTCTTGGCATTCACGTAGCAGCACAGAACCGAAGTCCTGAAGAAGCCTTAAGAGGCATCACCGGGTTTGGAGTGAGTGTGAGGTATGCAACCGCGGAGGGGCTGCCGGAAGAGATGCGCGGGCCCATCCTGGCGGAGCTGCAAAACCGCGCGAGAAGCCTCCTGATGCAAGCGGACATGCCCATGCTGCTAGCAACCGACGATGCTGAACTCGCCGGCAAAATGCGTCTAATGTTCATCGTAACAGTGAACAAGGAGATGGGTCGTTCTATGCCGGTCCTGGTCGAAACTGAACTGAGTGAAAGGGTTCGGTTAAGGCGTGATGAGTCGAAAGAGATGGTCCTGACCACCTGGGCGCAGCGCGGGATCGGTGGTCCTAATGCATCCACGAAGATGGTGCTCGACGTCTTTGATGGCCAAGTGACGGGATTTATCAAAGACTATAAACGAGCGAATGAGAAACCAAACGCAGCTAAGAGCACTGGCAGTAATGCGACGGCACAAAGCAAAGAAGACTCAAACTCGTTACAAGGCTTGCCGGGCATCAGAGTTCACATTCCGTTACGGGAAGAGATCGGAGTTGATCCGAAGACTCGCGACGCCCTCAAGCAACTGCTCAATGCCGAAGCAGAAAAGAAGCTCAAGGAAGCGGGAATTCCTTTACTGAAGTACGCGAACGAGACTGAACCGGCGGGCGATCCCATCTTGCAGCTATGGGTGAAGCTCAGTGGCCCAAATGATTATGCTCCCTCGATTGAGATTGAGACGAAATTGTGGCAGCACGTCCGTCCCGTACGCGATCTCAAAACGAGCATGCACGCAGTAACGTGGGCATCGCAGTTTGCCGATGCTGCGCCAGTTACCGATGAGGCCGTGATCCAGATTGTCAACCGGCAAATCGACGAGTTCATCAAGGCTTACAATGCCGCGAACCCGAAGGCGTCGGCAGTTCGGCAGTAAGATCACTGAACAAAGAAATCCGTGCTTTGCGTCGCGATAGTCCCAGCCACCGCATCGACGATCTTGACTCTCAACTCATAGCCGCCGGGCAGCAACGAGTTCAGAGACAGAGCAGCGCCGTGCGGAATTCGATCGCGATCGGGCGAGTCGTTGCTCAGCTTCTGCACGTTGTCGAGCACCACCTTTCCATCGCGCAGGACCTGCGTTTCGGCGACGAGATTAGTCGCGCCCTTCGCGTCGCGTTTGGCGTTGTAAGTGAAGATCCAGTAGTCGAGATGATCTGAGCGGAGGAACTGGTGATCGACGCTTAGTTGGACCTGCGCGTCTTTGTTTTTCGCATCATCTAAAACTTGCCCGCCGATCATCAAACTACTCAACGTCAACTGGCCCGTGCTCAAATCCGGAATCACGATCCACTGCATCGCGCTGCCCACGCGTCCGCTTCGCTCATCACGCGCAGCGGCGCGGACCTGGTAAATCCCGGGCGCCAGCGGCGCGCGATGGTTGTAAATGATTCCCTCGGGATCGGTCGTGCTGACAGGCTTCACGTTTAGTTGCGTCTTGAACGTCGCAGCGACCTTTCCCTTATCGTTCAGAATCACGCCCGCGAGTTTCACGATTGCGGGTTGCGTTCCGTCGTTGCCGTAATCGAGACTGCCGCTGTCAATCTGGAATGAAGACGTCAACAATGGGCCATTCGCCGGACTGTTCAGTTGCGTCAGTGAAAGCAAGGTGGGCAACGAGTTGTTCGGATAAGAATCTGCGAGAGCGTCTTGCAGTTCAGGTCCCTGCCGTTTTTCACTGGCAGAAGCACGGACCAACTCAGACGGTTGCGACGCATCCACATATCCTCGAGGCGCGCGCACCGTCAGCTCAGGCCGGCCCACAACTGAGATCTTGACGTTGCGAAACTTCGTCCCTCTCTCTTCTTCCGTCGATGGACGCCATGCGAGCAGATAGTAGTTCGACGTTTCGTCAAGGACCTTATCGACCCAGCGATCGAAGTAGTTCTGATTGCGCAGCGCGCGTCCACCAGTGTCCACCGCGAGTGCATTGAGCGAATCCTGAGTAGCCAGTATTTCAGTGCTGTCGATTGCGGCCATGCGCCCGTTCGTATCCGGCAAGACGTTGTTCGTCGCGTCGAGCGTGCCCGAGATCAACCCGCGCGCATCAATGGAATAGACGACGATGTTCGCGCGTTGGGCTGCGTCCGTGATCTGCCTGAGCTTGTTCGAGAGATTGTCGCCGAGCGGACCACCTTGCGAGAGGAAACCGTCTGAAACAAAGAAAACGATCTTGCGTCCCGGCAATCGCGCGGACGAACGCATCAGACTCTCGAGTGAATCGTACATCCGCTCGGTAGCGAAGCCACGCTGCGTGAGAACGTTCCGAGCATTGCTCCGCACCTGTCGTTCGCAGTTGAGACGCACGGCCATCGCCGTGCGGCGGTCGCCCATACTTGGACCACTCTGTTTCAAACACTCTTCGATGTAAACAGCCATCACGTTGTTTTGACGAGTGTCGGGCTTGCTCTCGATCATCATCGCGGTGAATTCAGACATCGGCGTGCTGCCCATCCCCAACGTCCGCTCCTCGGCAGGTTGAATGTTGAGGCGAGCAAGCGCGGCGCGCAGCACTTCCTTGTTACTCGTGAACTGTTGCAGAAACCCGATTTGGCCCGTGGGTGAAGCAATCGCGACCGAATCCTTGCGGCCGATCGCATTGTCCAGAAAGTTGCCGATCATCTGCCGCGTGCGATGCAGGCTGCTAAACGAGAGGTGCAAATCGTCGATGTAGAAAATGATCGTGCGGCCGCGAACGTTTGTGGTCGCGGGACTCGGCACTGAGGCGTAGGATTGTTTGCGCTGTGCGAGTTGCAGCTCTTTTTCGCTGGCCGCCGTCACGCGCTCGAGAAAATTGATCGGACGGGGCTTGCCGTCGATCGTCAGCTCGAAGTCTCCGCGATTGAGCCCTTCAACAAACTTGCCGTTCTTATCGACGACGGTAATCGCCGTTTGCACCAGCTCTGCATTGATGCGGACGACGTCGTCGGTGGGATCCTGGGCGGATGGTTGCTGCGCTAAGACGGCATGGATTGTGACCGCTACCAGCAGAAGAGCGATTGTGAAGCCCGAACTAAAATGATTAATAAAACGCATGTCCGTGTTCGATATGCCCTGCCAGACACTTACTAATCGACACGGAACTCTAAGCTAGAACACCATGTTCTTCCAAGCGATTTTGTGTTGTGCTACTTCTCTTTGACGAGTCTCTTAAGCGCGTCGGCGAGCCGCGAGACGGAACCGAGGTCCCTTGCAGCTTCGGACGCGAGTTTGGTGTCGTAAACTCTCGGTTGCCGAAGTAAAGGATTGTCGACAAAGCTGATGATGGTCTGGTCAAGTTGAAGCAGTCCCGGCTTCAAAGCCAGATCATTCGCCGGTTCGTTTCCTTCTTCCTTCGGAAAACCAAAGTTCGATCGTAGTCGTTCAGCGAGTTTCTTTATTTCACTAAGTCTCGAACTAATTTCTTTGCCGCTGATCGTCTCGTTGCCGGAAGGCTTGAATACTCGCTTCATCAGGTCGTTGTTGACTACTTGAAGCTTGCGATAGTCCTCCCTGAGAGCCATCTGAAGGAGCAGTTTCTCTCGAGCGCGCTCGTCGACGCTCACCACGCGTCGCATGTTCGAAAGCACCCACGCTCGATTCTGAATTTCGACCTGCGGCGGAACTTGCGCCTGGGAAATGGAGTTAGAGAGCAACAGCAGCGTTATGCAGAACAGTGGTGCGAAGACCTGGGGAGCAACGCGTCGCACGGGACCTCCTCTCGAAAGCTCGGGTGTTTATTCAGTTGTCAGAAGAAACAAGTCGCGGGAAACCGATGTAGCGCGCGCAGTATATCTACGAACAACGCGCGGAGGCAACAAAATTTTGGATCAACGTGCGTTCAAGACAACCGAAGCTGACGTGAGATTGGGTGACGTTGCTTTCAAGACGATTCGTCCGGGCTTTTGTTTTGCCTGAACGATCGCGAGCGCCATTCCATGAAATACCTTACGTCGACTGGCCTTGAACGATTCGTGGCTGATCTGGTTGCCGTTATCGACGCCGGCAATCGATCCGGGACCGCTCACTTCGAAGCTCACAAGATTGTCAGCAGCCGGAACAAGCGTGCCGTTCTTGTCGAGGACCTTCACAGTGACGAACGAAAGATCGCTGTTGTCGGCTCTGATCGTTTGTCGATCCGCAGTCAGAACGAGCTTTGCGGGCGCTTCCGCCGTTCGCACTTCCCTCGTCAACACGACCGCGCCGTTCTTTCGCGAAACGGCCTTCAAGACACCCGGTTCAAACGCGAGTCGCCAGAAGACGCGCATGTCGTCGCCTCGTTTGCGTTTCGTACCCTGTGAACGGCCGTTAAGAAACAGCTCGACTTCGTCGGCATTGTTGAAGTACGCGACGACGTCGATCTTCTCGCCTTGTTTCCAGTTCCAGTGCGGAAAGACGTGCAACACAGGCGTGCTGGTCCACTCACTCTGGTAGAAGTAGAAGGCGTCTTTGGGAAAACCGGCGAGGTCGATGATGCCGAAATAAGAGCTGACCGCGGGCCACGGAAACGGCGTCGGCTCACCGATATAGTCCCAACCGGTCCAGATGAACATGCCGGCAAACCAGTCGTGTTTCTTAACGAGCTTCCAGTGCTCTTCGTGCGCCGAGCCCCACGGCGCAGTCGAATTGTCGTACGCTGAACACTCGTAGGTTGGGCCAAGCTTGAGAATGTCTTCCTGTTTTCTGGGCCAACGCAGAATCTCATCCGAGGGCATCGCGTAACTTCCGCGGGTGTGAACGGACGAATTCGTCTCCGCGCCGATGATTGGGCGTCCCGGAAACATGCTCGCAAATTGCGGAAGTTGCGCGTGATGATAGTTTGTGCCGACCAGATCGAGATCGCCTTCGGTGAGCACCTTGTTGTCGCGAGTCACGCCATTGCACGCCGCCGTGACGGGACGAGTCCGGTCGAAATTGCGAACGATTGCAACTAACTCTCTGCTGATCGTGCCGCCTGCGGGGTTCTTGTTCCACTGCTCCATCACCTCGTTGCCGATGCTCCACATGATGACGCTCGGATGATTGCGATCGCGGAGCACCATGTCTTCGAGATCCCGCTTGTGCCACTCGTCCCAGTGGAGGTGGTAATCGTATTTCGTTTTCTGAATCTTCCAGACGTCGAACGCCTCATCCATCACGATGAAGCCCATTCTGTCGGCGAGATCGAGCAGTTCGGGCGCGGGTGGATTGTGCGAAGTGCGCAGCGCGTTCACGCCCATCGCTTTCAACAGCTCCAACTGCCGTTCGATCGCGCGTTTGTTGACGGCGGCGCCGAGTGAACCCAGATCGTGATGATTGCAGACGCCGCGAATCTTTACCGGCTTGCCGTTGAGAAAGAAACCCTTCTCGACATCGAAGCGAAACGTGCGAATGCCGAGTGGCGTCTCGTATTGATCGACCTCTTTTCCATTCTGGGTCAATATCGAGATAACTCTGTACAGATATGGTCGCTCGTCCGACCAAAGCTTCGGCCGCGGCACTTTCAACGTCTGAGTTACTTCAGCGCGCTGCCCTCTGGCTGCCACTCCCTTTTCGGTTACTCGTGCCAGCTGTCGGGTATCCTCATCCCAAATCAGAGTCGTAAGGTCTACCGAAGCGTCGCTGTTCGAACCATTGCGTACTTTCGTTTGGACCACCACCGTTGCCGATTGGTCGCTCACTTCCGGCGTCGTGACATACGTGCCCCAATGCTCGACGTGGACCGGATCCAGTATCGTTAACCAAACGTTTCGATAGATCCCTGAACCGGAATACCAGCGCGAATTTGGTTGCTGCGAATTGTCGACGCGGACAGCGATCACATTCGGCTTCGCGCCATAGACCAGATGAGGCGTCAGTTCATATTCGAAGGTGCTGTAGCCATACGGGCGTTTGCCGAGGTAGTGACCGTTGAGCCAAACCTCGCTGTTGCGATACACGCCGTCGAATTGGACAAAAAACTGTTTTCCTTTCAGTGCAGCGTCAATCATGAACCTGTTGCGATACCAACCGACGCCACCGGGCAACGCACCGCCACCAGTACCGGCCGGGGCCTTTTCACTGAATTCGCCTTCGATACTCCAGTCGTGAGGCAGATCCAAACGACGCCAACGCCAATCGTTAAGCTGCGGTTTCTGCGCGTTCGGGACATCGCCCAGATGAAAGCGCCAGCCTTGAGTAAACGGACGTTGTCCAGGACGCGGATTGGCTACGCAAATCGAGGCGACGAAAAGGCACAACACAACTATGCGGCTAACGCTCAGGAACATATGTCCTCTCGCCGGAAACTGTAAATGTGCCCATCACACCAACCTGACCACCGCCTACGCTGATCGCAAACTCACCGGGCTCGATCACACGCTTGCCGGCATCGTCGATTAACGACATCTGCCGTGGCGTGATCGTGAACGTGACGTTGCGCTTCTCTCGCGGCCGCAGCGAAATGCGTTCGAAGCCCACCAGCGTACGAATCGGCACTGGCGCTGAAGCCGCCGTGTCGGTGAGGTACAACTGGACCACCTCGTCACCTTCCCTGTCACCCGCATTCGTCACGTCGACAGTTACTTTGACCGGTTCACCAGCGTTCACTGACTTCGAACCGATCCGGAGATTGCCGTAAGCAAACTTCGTATAACTCAACCCGTAACCAAACGGATAAAGCGGTTCGCCCTTGAAGTAGCGATACGTGCGTCCTTCCATGCTGTAGTTCTCAAACGGAGGCAGTTGGTCCACCGATTTGTAAAACGTCACCGGCAAGCGTCCCGCCGGGTTGTAATTGCCAAACAGCACATCGGATATTGCAGTTCCACCTTCACCGCCGGGATACCACGCAGCCAAAATCGCAGGCACATTATCATTGGCCCAATTCACCGCCAGCGCGCTGCCACTCAGCAGCACGACGACCACCGGCTTGCCAGTGGCGACCACGGCTTTCAGCAACGCCTGTTGAGACTTCGGCAGCGACAGGTCTGTTCGATCACCGCCGCGAAATCCTTCGATTTTCACCGGCATCTCTTCGCCTTCGAGCCGCGCCGAAATTCCCAGCACGACAACGGCGACTTCCGACTCGCGCGCCGCCTTCACAGCCTCGTCAATCAGCCGGTCCGTCATTCGCGGATACGACCAAACAAGCTTCGCAATGTTCTCGCGCTGGTACTGGAAATACTCCATGCGCAGGTCGTAACTACGACCGCCTTCCAGAGCGATCTCTTTTGTGACCGTCTTCGTCGGATTGCTCGACCACGCCTCGACCAAAAGCTTTCCGTCGATATAAAGACGTGCGCCATCGTCGGCCGTGAATCCGAGCGTGTAGTTTCCCGTTTCGGGCGCCTTGAGCTTGCCGGTCCAGCGAACGGAAAAATTGTTTCCACTCAACTCCGGCGTCGGGTTGTAACGCCCCCAATCGAAGTCGATGCTCTTGTCGGTGCGGACAGTCACTGCTGGACCACGCAGCTCCTGGTTGTTGAAATACTCCGCCTTCACGCCCGGATCAGTTCCATTCACCGTCAAAGCCGAGGCAGGAACAGACACCACGGGCTCGCCCGCGAGAGTTGAGCCGAGCGCGTAGACCACTTTCGTATTTTTCGAGACTGCGTTCCTGATTCCGGCAAGCGGCGTAAACAAGCGCGACGCGTGACCGTTGTAGTTGCCCCACAACGTCTCCGGCAAGTCTGCGTTTGGACCAATGACGGCGATGCTCTTCAGGTCTTTCTTTAACGGCAACGTGCGGTTCGCGTTCTTCAACAGCACGATCGACTCACGCGCAGTCTTCAACGCCAGTTGGCGATGTTCGTCGGTGTCGTTCTGCGAGAAAGGAATGCGCGCGTACGGAACCATCTCCGGCGGATCGAACTGCCCGAGTCGAAAGCGCGCCGTCAGTAGACGCTTCACTGATTTGTCGATCTCAGCTTCAGTAATCAACCCCTGCTTCACAGCCTGGACCAGCGACGGATACTCGGTGCCACACGTCAGATCGGCGCCCGCCTTAACGCCCATCACTGATGCTTCCATTTCAGTCGGAACGACCTTGTGAAAGACATGAATGTCGTAGATCGCGCCGCAGTCAGACACGACGTAACCATCGAACCCCCACTCGCCGCGCAGAATGTCGACCATCAGTTTCTTATTGGCGCAGCACGGTTCGCCGTTCGTGCGGTTGTAGGCGCACATAACCGAATAAGCCTTGCCTTCGAGAATCGTCGCCCGGAACGCAGGGAGATACGTCTCACGCAGATCGCGTTCGGAGGCGATCGCATTGAACGCGTGACGCTCGGGTTCCGGCCCACTATGAACAGCGTAATGTTTCGGGGTCGCGATCACCTTGAAGTAGCGCGGGTCGTTGCCTTGCAGTCCGCGAACGAACTGCACGCCCATCTGCCCGGTCAGGTAAGGATCCTCGCCGTAAGTTTCCTGCCCGCGTCCCCAACGCGGATCGCGAAAGATGTTGATGTTTGGACTCCAGAATGTCAGGCCCTGGTACCGACCGAACTGGTTATTGCGCGCGTACTCGTGATGCTTGGCCCGGGCCTCGGTCGAGATAACGTCGGCGACCTGGTACATCAGTTTCGTGTCCCAGGTGGCGGCGAGACCGATCGCTTGCGGAAACACTGTGGCAACACCCGACCGCGCGACGCCGTGCAGGGCTTCGTTCCAGTAATCGTGTGCAGGCACGCCGAGACGTTCGATCGCCGGCGTGGCGTTACCCATCTGCGCGACCTTTTCTTCGAGCGTCAGGCGCGAGAGAAGATCGTCGACGCGCGTCTCAATCGGTAAGTTCGGGTTTTTGTACGGAGGAGTCGATTGCGTGTTTGCGGTGTTTGCAATAACCGCGAGCAGAACACACACGGATAGCAGACAAATGATTTTCATCTTCTAGCGCACACCAAATAGAATGTCGACCGTTAGCTGGTCCAATCGTTCATACGGCAAACGCTTGCGTGTCAACTCCGCGCGATCGAGCGAGAGTTCTTTCACTCGATTGGCGTTTTCGCGGCTGTAACCGCCGAGGGGTTCAACCTGCGCTCCACTCCCGTCGCGTATCTCCGCGAGCAGCGCCTGAACCTCCTCGTCGGCATCGAACTGCCGCGCCTTCTCTTTCAGGATCAGATAATTTCGCATGCAGCCCGCCGCAAACTCCCACACGCCCTCCTCGTTCTCGCTGCGATAACTGTGCGCATCGAAGTGTCGTGGACCATCGTACGAACTCTCCAACAACCGAACCAGAAAGAACAGGTTCTTGATCGACTCCGACCCGAACCGCAGATCCTGATCGAACCGCGGCCCTTTTTGATCGTTGAGATCGATGTGGAAGAGCTTGCCGGCCTCGATCGCCTGGGCGACGACGTGATAGAAGTTGAGTCCCGACATCTGTTCGTGGCCGACTTCAGGATTCACCCCGACCATCTCAGGATGATCGAGTGTGGCGATGAACCCAAGCATCGCGCCCGTCGTCGGCAGGTAAATGTCGCCGCGAGGCTCGTTCGGTTTTGCTTCCAGCGCGAAGCGATAGTCGTAACCCTGATCGATCGAATACTCACAGAGAAAGTTGAACGCTTCGCGATTCCACTTCAGCGCGTCGCGCGGATCTTTCGCAGCGTCTACTTCGGCGCCTTCCCGACCGCCCCAAAAGACGTAAATCTTCGCGCCCAGCTCCGCGCCGAGATCCATCGCGCGCATCGTCTTCTGCAACGCATATAACCGCACTCGGGGATCGCTTGAAGTGAAAGCACCGTCTTTGAAGACCGGATCGTAAAAGAGGTTCGTCGTCGCCATCGGCACTTTCATGCCGTGATCGTCGAGCGCCTGCTTGAACTCACGCACGATGCGATCTCTGTCG
Organism: Pyrinomonadaceae bacterium; assembly: GCA_035762365.1. GTDB lineage: Bacteria > Acidobacteriota > Blastocatellia > Pyrinomonadales > Pyrinomonadaceae > PSRF01. The sequence continues at coordinate 12,340 of DASTOZ010000517.1, forward strand.
GCAGCAGTCGCATCGATTGGCACCAGATCGTTATCGTGCAGATTCACGCCGTACGCGCCGAGCTCACTCAAGCGCTTCACGATCGTGATCGGACTAATGCTGGCACGAGTGGCGTCGCCGAACGGATCGCGTCCGCGATTACCGACGGTCCATAGACCAAAAGTAAACTTGTGTTCCGGTTTCGGTTTGTAATTCATTTTTGTGACCCCTGGCTCACTTCGAGCTTCACCGTCTCGTACTTGACGGAACTTGTCCCGACCATAATGTCAAACAATCCCGGTTCGACGATGCTTTTCATATTCAGATCGAGAAATGAAAGTTTATCCGGTGTGATCACGAATTCAAGTGTTTTGCTCTCGCCGGGCGCCAGCGAAACGCGTTTGAAGCCTTTGAGCTCCATAATCGGTCGCGTAACCGAGCTCACCAGGTCGCGAATGTACAGTTGCACGATCTCGTCGCCCGCACGTTTGCCCCTATTCGTGACGGTAACGCTGACCGTCGCCTTTTCAGTGGCCGCAATCTTCGCCGGACTGATCTTCAGATTGGAATAGCCAAAGTTCGTATAACTCAAACCGAAGCCAAAGGGAAACAACGGCTCCTTGTTGGCGAACAGATAACCGCGACGCGCTGTCGGTTTGCGATTGTAGTAGAGTGGCAGTTGGCCCACCGAGCGCGGAAAACTGATAGTCAGCTTGCCGGACGGATTGTAGTCACCGAACAGCACGTCAGCGACGCCGACGCCGGTTTCCTGTCCCAAATAAAAGCCTTC
>DASTOZ010000518.1:0-2057 GCA_035762365.1 Pyrinomonadaceae bacterium
ACTTCCCCGTTGACCGACCGCTGCATGTCGGTGACCTCTTCCGGCCGGTCGTCGATGAGGAGGACGATCAGGTAGACCTCGGGATGGTTCTTCGCCACCGACTGCGCGATGCTCTGCAGCAGCATCGTCTTGCCGGTGCGCGGCGAAGTGATCTCGTCCACGTTCGACGAGCCGGCGCAGCGGCACGTGCAGGTGGCCGAGATGGTCATCGAGAAGGCCAAGCGCCTGGTGGAGCACAAGAAGGACGTCGTGATCCTGCTCGACTCGATCACGCGTCTCGCGCGTGCACACAACGCGGTCGTTCCGCCGAGCGGCAAGATCCTCTCGGGTGGTATCGACTCGAACGCGCTCCAGCGTCCGAAGCGTTTCTTTGGCGCGGCCCGCAACATCGAAGAAGGCGGATCGCTAACGATCATCGCCACCGCGCTCATCGACACCGGTTCGCGCATGGACGACGTGATCTTCGAAGAGTTCAAGGGAACGGGTAACTCTGAAATCCATCTCGACCGCCGGTTGAGCGATAAACGACTCTTCCCCGCGATCGACTTGCAGCGTTCCGGCACGCGTAAAGAGGAGCTGCTGATCAGCAAGGAAGATCTGAATCGCATCTGGGTGATGAGGCGCGTGTTGAACCCGCTGTCACCAGTGGAGCAGATGGAAGTCGTGCTCGAGCGATTGGAGAAGACCAAGTCAAACGCGGAATTTCTCGCCTCGATGCAAAGTTAGAGCTTAGAGCTTTGTGCTTTGTACTTTGTTCGATTCAAAGAACAAAGATCAAAGTACAAAGCTCAATTGCCCACCAATCGCCCTTCGGATATTGATGCGCGTCGCAACCCTGACTTCTGAAGCCGTGCCTTTTGCAAAGACCGGCGGGTTGGCTGATGTCTCCGGCGCCTTACCCAAAGCCCTAAAGCAACAGGACGTCGACGCCCGCCTCATTCTTCCCCTCTACGAAAAAATCAATCGCGGATTCCTCAATGGCGAATCCATTGAGAACATCCGCGTTGAATGGCGCGGGCAAGTACACACCGTTCGGTTCCTGCTGAGTGATGAGGCCGGTGCGCCCGCTTATCTTCTCGACGCGCCCGAGTTCTTCGGACGTCCCAACATCTACGGCTACAAAGACGATCACATTCGTTTCGCGTTCCTCTCGCGCGCCGCACTCGCTTTGTTGAAACATCTCGACTGGCAGCCTGACGTCGTCAACGGAAACGACTGGCAGTCTGGTTTTGCGATGCAGGAACTACGCGCGCGTCGACGCTACGATTCGTTCTTTCAGCCAATACGTACGCTCCTTTCGCTGCACAACGTGGGTTATCAGGGGTTCTTTGACCCCGGCGACTTGTGGTGGTTGGGATTTGGCGAACGGCCCGAGATCGACGACTTCATGCAGGACCGAACTGCGTCGGCGTTGAAGGCTGGAATCATTGCCGCCGACGCGCTTTCGACCGTCAGTCCACGCTATGCGCGCGAGATTCAGACGCGCGACCAGGGTCACGGGCTTGATTGGCTGTTGCGAGCACGTTCCGACCGTCTGGCAGGGATCGCGAACGGCGTCGACTACGCCATCTGGGACCCGGAAACAGATCCGCACATCGCGGCGAACTATTCAGCCGACGATCTCTCCGGCAAGCGTGACTGCAAGATCGATCTGTTGCGGCGTTTCGACCTGCCGCAAGATCCCGATCGTCCGATCATCGCGATCATTTCTCGTCTGGTGCACCAGAAAGGTTACGATTTGATTCGCAAGATCGCGACTTCGATAACTCAGACGGGAGCGTTTTTCATCGCGCTTGGTGCGGGTGCGAAAGAGTATGAAGACTTTCTTCAGGAGTGGCACGAACGTTATCCGCGTGAGGTAGGCATTTATAAGGGTTACGCTCCTGAGTCGCTCGCGCATCAGATTGAAGCGGGCGCCGATATCTTCCTGATGCCGTCGCAGTACGAACCGTGCGGGTTGAATCAGATGTACAGCATGCGCTATGGCACGGTGCCAATCGTCCGCGCGGTTGGCGGTTTGGTCGACACGGTGAAACCGTATCACGCCAAAAGCGGGC
>DASTOZ010000519.1:0-3575 GCA_035762365.1 Pyrinomonadaceae bacterium
GTGGACGGACCGCACCGGTTGGGATCCGCAACTCGAAAAGTATGCAACGGTCCGGCACTATCATCCGGATCGCATCAATTGGGTCGAACTCAACCGCGCGGAGCTCAGTTTCTACAACATCGGCAACAACCACCTGCACCACGCGTCGATCTGGCAGGTCAGCCGGAAGTCGCCGGGCATCGTGATCCTGCACGACGTGCGGCTGCACGATTTCTTCGAGAGCTTGTATCGCGGGCACTGGCGCGATGAGGCAGCTTATCTCGCGCAGATCGAGAAGCACTACGGCGAAGAAGGACTGCGCATCGCTACGGAGTTCGTCAGCGCGCGACAGGGCGATTTCGATATGATGGCGCAGCGGTTTCCGATGATCGGCGCTGTGCTAGAAAACGCACTCGGCGCGGTGGTCCACACGAAAGATGCGTTCGACGAATTGAGAGCGTTGAATCGTTGGCCCGTTTTTTACGCACCGCTTCCGTCCGCTCCGATCATTACTTCGACCGCGACGGACGGCCGCAGCGCAAGCACGCATCGCTTGATCATCTTCGGCCACATCGGGCGCAACCGCCGTCTCGATGCGGTGTTGGAAGCTTTGGCGCAACTACCCGAACGCGATCACTTTCAGTTGGACATCTATGGTGAGATTGACGATCCGAAGACATTGCGGCAACGCATTCACACGTTGAACCTGAAAGAGACAGTGAAAGTGCGCGGCTACGCTCCGGCGGCGGAGCTGGACCACGCGCTGAGTACCGCGAATCTCGCTATCAACCTTCGCTATCCAACCATGGGCGAGGCATCGGCGAGCCAGTTGCGAATCTGGGAACACGCACTGCCGAGTTTGGTAACGCGCGTCGGTTGGTACGCGTCGCTGTCGCCGGACGCCGTGGCCCACGTTCGGCCTGACAACGAAGTGGCCGACATTCGTTCACACCTCGAAAAGTTTCTTCAGGACCCCGCGCGGTTCGCGCGCATGGGCCAGCACGGGCGCCGCCTCGTCGAAACTGAACATCATCCGAAAGCCTACGTCAGCACGATCGTCTCGCTTGTCGAGAATGCGCGCCAGTTCAAACTACGCCATGCAGCGTTCGGCCTGGCACAAAGAGCGGGCGAGATCATGGGCTCGTGGTCCAAAGAGATGACCGCCGACCTCGACTCTCAACAAAGAGTCGCCCGAAAGATCCACTCACTCACTGCACAAATCTAGTCCGGTATTCAGGCGAGATGATGAACGCCAGCACCAACTGCGCGTCGACCCAGTTGCCGTAGCGTCTCAACTTGGCGAGCCAGAAGTCGTAACCCTCCTGGTCCGGATTACGACGCAGGTAACCGATGTACTGCATGAACACGAACGCCGTATCAAACTCCTGGTCGTAAAACTTCTTGCCGTAGGTCGTCTGAAACACCAACGCACCATCCGTCGTCGTGTTCGTCCCGTCAACCACTTTGAAGACGACGCTCGAACGCGTTTCAGTTCCACCATTCAGACCATTAATCAACGCGTTTCGCTCGTCGGCGGTCGGCGTGATGCCGGTCGTGAAAAACAACTTGTCGACGAACGTCTGGTTCGTCATCGCATCGGGATAAGCCGTCTTGAACTCCGCGCGCGTCACGAACTGATCGACGAACGCGCGCTTGTTTGCGTTGATAACGGCTGGCGCCAACGCATTGTTCACGACGATGCCTTGCGAAACCGCGCCCATGTCCGCGATGTAGTCGGCGTATCGCGGACGGCAGTGACCCGGCAAGTTTTGCGGCACGCCCGGACATTGCGCCGAAGTGAGTTTGCCCAACGTTCCCCAGTACACGCGCAGCACGAAGTAGCCTGTGTTCTGAAACTCCGGCGACAGGAAGAACGCCGCCGACGTGTTGGCGCGCTTCCGTTCCGTGCAGGCTTCGAGCGACTCACCGGGCCCTCGCTTCGACGGATCGGAACATTCGGTAATCTCGCTGGTCCAATGCGCGAGCCCCGGCGCGTCAGGCTCGCGATTGAGAAAGTCGCGGTAATGCTGCGCGACAAAGAACGACGGCTCGTCAATCGGGTTTGGTTTCGCTTTGATCTCGTAAACGCTGCCATTCGAGAGTGAAACGACAAAGACGTTTCCATTCGGCCCGGTGACGATGTCTGTCGTGACGCCGAAGTCTTTGCCGATCACGAGGCTTTCGCTTTCGGTTTGATCGAACTTGTCGACGTTGTCGGCGATTCGATCAGCCAGCCGCGGATCGCTGAAGACAAAATGCTGCCGATCCTCATTTAACCGAAAGCGAAATAGAAAACCGTTCAGCAACGTCGTGCGCGAGGCGCCAACTAACAAGTCTCCTTCAAACTGCGCACCCAATCCCTTGCCAAGGATGAACCCGATCGGCGACGGGGCGACGGCATACTTCCAACTGAACTCCGGATCGAGATACTGTGCGCCAGGCAGCATGTAGAGACGCGCCAGCGCTTCCTGCGGTGTGGCAGCGATGTTCGACGGCGGCCAGCGCAGTTGTTGAAGATTGCCGGCGCCGTAGGTCGACTCGATCGACTTGTACTCGCCGATGCGACTGAGTGGTCCCATCGCCTGGATCCAACCGCCGTTGAATCCGGGCGTGACGCGATTGATCTCGTCGAACGCGTCGTCGCCGTTCTCCTGCGTCCAAAGCGTTCCCGCAACCGGATCGAACGCCATGCCGAAACTGTTGCGCACGCCGTACGCAAAGACTTTCTTCACGTTCGCCGCAGCTTCGCCAGTCAGTCCCGATGCCACATTGAAGAAAGGATTATCAGCCGGCGTCGAGCCGTCGTCGTTCAAACGAAGTATGACGCCGGTCATGTGCGCATCGTCGGGCTGTGGTCCACCGAACTGGTCGTCGGTAACGGCCGTCTGCGGCACGTTGTTTTGCAGATACCCGCGCCGGCCGTTGTCGCCGAAGATGATGTAGAGCTTGCCGTCTGGTCCAAAACGGATGACGCCGCCGTTGTGATTACCGCGAGCAGGCTGGCCAGCGTCCTGTTGCAACGCGCGCAGCTTGATGAGATTGCGATCGAACGTGAGTGTCGAGCCGTTCCACAGATAGCGATCGACGCGATTGCCGAGCAGCGTGATCTCGTCGATGTTCGACGTGTCGACGCCGGTGGTGCTCTCGGTCCAGAAAAGATAGACGAAGTGGTTCACCGCAAACTGCGGGTGCAACGCTATGCCGAGCAGGCCGCGTTCCGAGGCATTGTTGACGGCGAGATCGAGCGCCGTGCTCGACACGACGCCGTTGACGACGCGCTTCACTCTTCCCGTCGCTCTTTCGAGAATCAGGAAATCGTTGGCCGCGAGAAACGCGATGCTCGTCGGCTGTTCGAGTCCGCTGATAACGGTGCTCACAGTCAGGTTCGGGTCAGTCATCGACGGTGAGACTGCGGCTGGTTGGATGAACGTCGTGATGCTCGATGAATTGTTGGTCGAGTCAAAATCCGATTCGCCCGCGGTCCCGGTTGCGGTGTTTGCAACCTGACCTTGAGCGGAGGGCGTGACGTTGATCGTCGCGACAGCCGTTGTGCCGACGGCAAGACTCCCGAGGTTGCATGTCACTGTCGTAGTTCC
>DASTOZ010000520.1:0-11200 GCA_035762365.1 Pyrinomonadaceae bacterium
AGCGCGAACAAGTTGGACGAACAGTGACGCAGCGTCACGAGCTTCTTCGATCTTCGTCTTTCCAGTCCCGGCATCGAGCGACATGCTACCCGAACGATCGAACACGATCATCACGTCGCGCGTCGCTTCCGGCTCGGGCCCCGCGAGTAAATCCGACAGAATGGTTGCGGCAGGGAAGTAACTCAACGCGCAAGGTGGTCCATTCGAGAGCACGCCGACGATCCTGCCCTGCGTATCGAAAAGTCCCGAACCTGAGCTGCCGCCGGAGACGTCGAGTGACACGACGACGCCACCCGCGCCGCTCGACGACACAGTGGCAAAACTCGAATGCGGTCGCGAGAGTTTCTTCACGGCGCCGTTCGGATGGTGAATGCCAAAGACCTGTTCGTTCACGGCCGGCACGTCGCTACGCATCATGATCGGCGTAATTCCCAATCCGCCCACCGGCACATCCAGCTCGAGGATGCAGTAGTCGTAATAGGATCCGTTGATCGTCTTGTTGCGAAACTTGATTACCTTCGTGACTTTGTGAAACTTCGGGTTGTAGTTATTCGGAATGTGCCCGTTGCAATTCACCGCATAGTCGAATGAAACGCTGCTGCTGAACGACTCTTCCGCCGGGTCGGCCATGCAATGACCCGCGGTGATCACCTGGTTCGGCGAGATTAGCGTGACCGAACACGTCGAAACCCACTCGTCGTGGACGGTGATGATGATGCCGATGGCAGGCGCGACCTGGTTGCGGACGTCGTTCTGTTGGTTAACGCAATTGACGTTTTCCCAGTTTGGCGGCGAGCCGGCGCAGAACCAGAACGTTGCATAGTCGGGTTCCATGTACTCCTGCGGCGGGTTTGGTTGGACCAAAAATGGATCGCAGTTCGTGAGACTCTGAAACGACGCGTTCATGGCGAGACTGGGCTCTTCTTCCTGTCGTTCGCCTCTGCCGTACTGGTCCAGCTCCACTCCGCCTGTTGCAACGTTGGAGATATATCGGATGGGCACTTGATTGCCCGGCAAGGCAGCGAGGTTGATCGGCCTGGTCCAGAACTCGTCGCCGTCGGCGGCGTTGAACGTGTCAGTGTCGTAGCCGAGATCGACTTCCAACACCGCGTTCGCCGCAAAATTGGCGTTGCGGAAGTGAAGGATTACGAACCTGGTGCCCGATGGTGCGGCCGTGGGAACGAAGTTGTGCGCCCAGGTGTTAGGAGGATTTTGTACTCCGCCGAAAGCCGGTCCGATCTGAACTACCGGGCCAACTTGTTGAATGGTGCCAACTCGGTGAGACATGGGGAGCCTTTCTGGTGGTGGAGAGGAAGTGAGTTAGTTGACAAGCAGGGGGTTTGAGAATTCGCACAAGATACCTCATTAACTCGATGACACCGGCAATATCCGTACCAGCAGGATAATAGTTAGAAAATGAACGAGCGTGCCGTGAAGTGTCGACAATAGAAGACACCGAGACGTTAACGTTGTAGCTAAACGGTAATGGCCCTCCGTGCGTTCTCAACGGCTCAACAAGCAAACCACAGATTCAGACGAAGCTCCTCATGAACCCAACGCGCCTTCTCCTTCACGACCATATACGGCTCATCTTCCGCACAGCGGTGGAGGACTTGGGACACATTGAGCCCATCGTACGAGGAATAATGGCGGAGTTGTGACTCGTTACTTGCCCTCACATGCCTCCTCTTGTTTTCCCATATGAAGCGTTGTATAGTCCTATGGCCACGCCATAGGAGAACGCCTGGATGTCGAAAACTGAAATCTGGCAGGGAACACTCGCACTGATGATCCTGAAGACGCTCGAAACCCTCGGTCCGCTTCACGGGTACGGAATCGCGCGTCGCATCGAGCAAATCAGCGGCGATCGCCTCAATCTCAACTACGGAACGCTTTACCCGTCACTGCTGAAGTTGGAGCAGGAGGGCTGGATCGTGTCCGAGTGGGGCGTCTCCGACAACAATCGCAAGGCGAAGTACTACAAGCTTACGCGCTCGGGTCGCAAGCAACTCGAACGCGAAGCTCAGGAGTGGAACCAGACGACGGCCATCGTCGCGCGGTTTTTCGAACCGGTGGGAGACGAATCATGAGACAACTCCGCGCCTGGCTATTGAGATTCAAAGGACTGTTTCTGAAACACGCTCGCGAACGTGAGCTCGCCGAGGAGCTCGAGAGCCATTTGCAAATGCACGTCGACGACAACATCCGTGCAGGCATGTCGCCGTCCGAAGCGCGACGCGTGGCAATGATGAAGCTGGGCGGCGTCGATCAGGCGAAAGAAGCTTATCGCGATCGGGCGACGATTCCGTTTCTCGAAAGTGTGGTCCAGGATCTGCGGTTCACGCTGAGGCAACTGCGCAAGAACCCCGCGTTTACAGTCACCGCAACGATGATGGTCGCGCTCGGCATCGGCGCAAGTGTCGCGATTTTTGCTTTTGTCGACGCCGCGCTGATCAAACCGTTGCCGTATCGCGATCCTGCGCGTCTGCTCTATGTGACGGAAACGACGCCCGAGATTCCGCACGCCGCGATCTCGTATGCGGACTTTCTGGATTGGAAGCGGCTCAACACAGTCTTCGACTCATTCGACGTCTACAATCAATTTGGGTTCGCGCTGAGCACGCCCGCGGGAGTGGAGATGATCGACGGCGCGCGTGTGAGTGACGGCTTCTTTCGCACGCTTGGTGTCAGTCCAATGCTGGGTCGCGATTTTTACGCGGGCGAAGACCAGCCGGAAGCGCCTCGCACTTTGATTCTCACTCATGCTTTCTGGCAAAAGCGTTTCGGTGGCAAAGAAGATGTCGTCGGCCAGTCGATGACTTTGGATGAGAACCCGTACGTTATCGTCGGGGTCCTCCCGCAACACTTTCATTTCGCGCCGGTCGAGAATTCCGAGTTCTTCACGACGCTCAAACCCGCGGCTACCGGTTGCATCGCGAGACGCAGTTGTCACTTCTTGAATGGACTGGCGCGTCTCAAAGATGGCGTGACTCAAGAGGCGGCGCGGGCGGACGTGGTTCGCATCGCGAAGGACCTCGAGCTCCAATACCCGGACTCCAATCGTAACCAGGGCGCGACGGTGGAGCCGCTGTCGCACATAATCGTCGGCGACGTTAAGCCGGTTCTGTTGCTGCTGCTCGGAGGCGTCGGCTTGTTGCTGCTAATCGCTTGCATCAACGTCGCGAGTCTGTTGCTCGTGCGCGCGGAGACGCGACGTCGCGAGTTGTCAGTGCGACGTGCGCTTGGCGCAACGCGCGCGCGGCTCGTTCGTCAGTTTGTGATTGAGGGGCTCGTGATTGTTGTTATCGGCAGTGTCGCCGGTCTCCTTGTTTCTCACTGGGCGATGCAGCTCTTAAAAGGGCTGATCCCAACGGGCATGATTGCAGGCATGCCGTACCTGAACGATCTTGGGCTGAATCCGCGCGTGCTTGTGTTTGCACTCGCGATCGCAGGATTTTCAACGTTGCTGTTCGCACTCACTCCGTCAATTCGTCTGTCGACTCTCGATGTCAGAGGAGGCATGGCGGAGGGCGGCCGTGGTGCGGCGGGGAAAGTCTGGACGCGCATCGGATCGAAGCTTGTGGTGTTGGAGTTGACCACGGCGATGGTGTTGTTGGTTGGTGCAGGACTGCTGGGCAAGAGCTTTTATCGTTTGTTGCAAGTGGCGCCAGGTTTCGAAACCGCTGGACTGATCACGATGCGCGTCAGTGCGCCTCGCTCGGTTTACAGTGAAGACGCGAAAGCGTTGGCGCTCCAGCGAACGATGGTGAGCGAGATTGGGCGTTTGCCCGGTGTTACGTCAGTTGCACTGGCGGACGTTATGCCGTTGACGTTCAACAGCAACACCGACTGGATCCGGTTTGTGGGACTTCCTTACGACGGCAATCACATCGAGGTGAATCAACGCGCCGTCAGTCCCGACTATTTCGCGACGCTGCAAGCAAAACTGTTGCGCGGGCGAACGTTCACCGACGCGGAGGACATGACTAAGCCTCGCGTCGTCGTCATCAACAAGACCATCGCGGAGAGATACTTTCCGGGCCAGGATCCGGTGGGCCGTCGATTAGGCGATCCGGATTTGAAGCCGGATTCGCTGAAGGAAATCATTGGCGTCGTCGACGACATTCGCGAGGGGCCGCTGGATTCGGAAATCTGGCCCGCGTATTACTACTCGTTGAACCAGGAACCTGACACCGGTTATGCCGTCATGGTTCGGACGTCGCAGTCAGAGCATTCGCTGATGCCGGTAGTTGCAGATGCGGTTCGTGGGATCGACTCGCGGATCACGATCTCGAATCAGACAACGATGACGTCGAGAATGAACAATGCGCCGACAGTTTACTTGCGTCGATCGTCGACGTGGCTGGTTGGAGGTTTTGCGGCGGTGGCGTTGCTGCTCGGAGTTGTTGGGCTGTATGGCGTGATTGCTTATTCCGTTAGTCAACGCACGCGGGAAATTGGTGTGCGGATCGCGCTGGGCGCACAACGCGTGAGTGTGTATCGGCTCATCTTGAGGGAAGCAGGCGTGTTGGCGCTTGTGGGGATTGTGATTGGGACCGGCTGCGCGATTCTCGTCGCATCATTTATGCGCAAACTGTTGTTCGGGACGCCGCCGTGGGACGTTGCGACGCTTGTTTGCGTGGCTCTTGTGCTGGGTGGGTCGGCGTTGCTGGCGAGTTTTCTTCCCGCGCGACGAGCAGCTTCGGTCGATCCGATTTCTGCTTTGCGCGCGGAATGAAATCTTTATGCGTGCTGTTAAAACAACCGTAGGTTAGCCCCTACCTGCGGCTCGACTTGATGTATCAGCCGCTCGTCGTCAACCTTCGGATCGTTAACGTCGTAACTCACCGCGTGACTCATCATTTCATGCGCTGGGAAGGGAACAAGCATCTCTTTCAGATCCGCGGACCTGGAGTGTTCGTTCAGCCACAGATCGTATGATTCGGGTCTTAATATCACTGGCATGCGCGTGTGAATTTCTGCTAGCAGTTCATTCGCTGCGGTCGTGATGATTGCACAAGACGTAATTGAGCGTCCTTCGCCTCGCCACCGGTCCCAGATGCCTGCAAACGCGAACGGTTTTTCGGTCCTGAGCTGAAAGTAATAAGGCTGCGAGATCTTTCCATTCCGTTCCCACTCGTAAAATCCATCCGCCAGAATCAGGCAACGTCTTCTTTCAAACGACTCCTTGAAGCTCGGTTTTTCATCTATCGTCTCGACCCGCGCATTAATGATCCCCTTCGCCTCACTGCTCCACGAAGGTACGAGTCCCCACTGAACCAACCTCCCCTCCCGCCTCGATTCACGCTCGACAACCGTCAACACCTCCTGGCTCGGTGCGATGTTATAGCGCGGGATCAGGTTGTTGAGGTCATAGTAATCAAGATCACTGATCCGAATTCGCTCGGGATTCTTTAAAGTAAATCGCCCACACATACGCTCTTACTTTGGTCCATAAATAATCAGGGTAAGCTGCCTACGTTGTCGGCAGCTTACCCCGTAATGCGCCTGGAACAAACTGGCGCCACGCCTCATTCAAGATACACGTGATCGATAATCGTTTCGCCCGCCCAAACACGACGAACCATCTGCCCAGATACGCGCGCATGCTATAATTTTCGCTCGCATGTCAGAGAGCTCGTCAAACAAGCAGATCACAGCCCGAGTCATTCGCAACGGCTCGCCAGAGCCGCCCGACGACGACTGGAGCAAGGCTACTCCGGAAGAACGTATAGAGGGCGTCTGGACGCTGACCGAGCTTTGTTTGCGCTGGAACAACCCGTCAGAAAGTGTACCCAGACTTCAAAGAACTGTTACTCGCCTTCAACGCGCACGGCGTTGAATACCTGATAGTCGGCGCCCACGCCTTGGCGGCCCACGGGCACGTCCGCGCGACGAAAGAGCTCGATCTTTGGGTGCGACCTGAGACGTCAAACGCGCATAAGGTATTACAAGCACTTTCAGACTTCGGTGCGCCTGTAAGTGATCTAACCGTTGATGACTTGAGTCGGAAAGAAACGATCTTCCAGGTTGGACTGCCTCCACTACGCATCGACTTAATCACTAGCGTTGACGGCGTTGAGTTTTTCGAAGCTTGGCCGGATCGTGTAGAGACGATGTTTGGAGGTGTGCCAGCCTTTGTGATTTCCCGTCACCACCTCATAACGAACAAGAGAACTACAGCGCGCCTGCAGGACCTTGCTGATGTGCAGCAATTGGAGGAAGCCTCAGATCGTCCTTAGCATTAACTCTCGAGTTTCCCTGGCGGTATCTGTGATTAGATACATGGCTCCCGTAACGTCGATCGACAACGAACTCCTCGCACTTGAAAACCTCAAACTGAGAAAGGAAGAACAAAATGGTTCGACGAATTTCGGTGCTAGCTGTCCTTACAACGCTGCTCGTTCTCTCCACGCTTTTCAGCGCGGGGGCGAGCGCTCCGAGTTGTGGGAGTGCATGCGTGCAAAACCTTAGTTTCTGCAGGTCCACCTGCAATGGCAATCCTGCCTGCCTGGCACAGTGCCAGGAGGAATACGACTGCTGTCAGGTAATCTGCCACGGCGGCACTTGTCGCCAGAACAAGAAACCGCCTTCAAATAAGGCGCAGTAGCCATTCAGACGTCACGGGAGTCATGTATCTTCAGCGAAAGGGTCTTCTTATGCGAATCGGCTGGCTATCTATATTGATCGTGTTGATGTGTGTCTCGCCTGCAATAGCTCAACGAGACGCGCCGGTTTGGGAGTGTTATCTACCGCAGGTTTCGATCTATCACGACAACACGAACAGCAAGGCCGCGGCGATCACCGTCGATTTCCTCTTCAAGAAAAACGGCGGGCCGCACGAACATACGGAACATCAGGCGTACGTTCTCCTCTACCTGAAGAAAGACGAAGCCGAAATACTAAAACTCGCCGCGGATCCTGAACTGACGAAGAAAAAGAACGAGACACAGAACGGAAAGACAAAGCTGTTCCTCGATCTCCTCGTCGAAAAGAAACTCGTCGTCGCACTCGACTCGCAAGTCGCCAAGATCGACCGTACTCCGCGATTTCAAGATGTGAAGGGCAATCCGAAGCCCCAAACGACCGCCGACACACTCGCCGAATTCAGCTTTGCTTACAAATTCACATTCACTAACGACACGCTGTTTCAGTCCCTCCAAAAGCTAGGCAACTTCAATGTCGAAAACGCGGAGGTTGTCGGCAAAGAGCGGTGGTTCAACGACAAGTTCAAACTGATCGTTTTCGTTCCCGTTAACGACTCCGCGCACGCAACCAAGGTCTCGCCAAAAATCCACGAGATGTACGACTTCGCTAACGTAATGGACTTCAAGACGGCGCTTCTCTACTTCCGCCCTCTGCCCTATGAATTCGGCTTTAAGAGGTACGACGAGACTACGCTGATTTACATAAACTGAGATCGAAGCTTAATAGATATTCCCGCCGGCCTGCGTCGAAGTCAGCGATCCGTTGTTCACGTTCAGCGTGTACGCAACTCCGCCCGTGCCGGTCCAGGTCGACAGATTGAACGTTCCTCCCTGCGGTACTTTGTAGACGCCGATGTTGAGATAGGTCAACGGCGTCCGGTCGGCGAGCACCTCTGCTGGTCCAGGCGCCTGAAGGAAGTAAGCCGCACCCACTCCGACCATCGTCGCTCCGCCACCCGGCAGCACGAGCAACGCTGTCTCCTCGTCAACTCCGATCGCGCGTGGTTGCGTGGCCCAGCCGTTGTTTACGATGCGCGCCAGGAAGACCAGCGATCTTCCCATGCGATCGCGCGTCACGAAATGCGAGTCGTAGAGCTTGCTCGTCCCCAACGAAGATTGAAACAGGTCGCGATCGAGCGTGACGTAACGATGGAAAGGATTGGCCAGCGCCTGACTCGACGTGACTGAGCCGAGTGCGCCTGTGTAAATGAATTGACTGAGCACCGCCAGCCCTGCGCTGGTCCCCCCGACCGGTGCGAGCTTCGAGTTGAGCAGAAAATTGACGCCCGTCTGCACTGCCGTTCCACGCCAGAGGCTGACGTACGTCGACTGGTCGCCGCCCGCGATCCAAAGCGCCTCCGCGTTTTGAATGTGAGTGCTGACGTACGATGAATTTGCGCCTGTGACGCTCGTGATGATGATCGTCTCAACTGAATCCATTTGCGGGCAGAGTTGCTGGATGTACGGGTTGTAAGCGTCCGTTCCGGTGGTGCGGATCACGAGGAAATCGCCGCCGCCTGCGCGCTGGCACATCCACTGAAAGGCGGCGTCGACGTCTGTTCCGCCTCCCATCAAGACCAATCCCGGACTCAACGACTGAGACGGTTGTGCGTCGGCGGCATTGCCCACGATGAATGAAGTGAATCCGGTTTTAGGCGCTGCATAAATCGCCGCCGAAAGGGTGAAGAGAAGAGCGAACATTAATAGCGCCCGCAGAGATACTACTAAGGTGCGTGTGAGCATGTGATCCTCCTGTACACATTGTTAAGTTGCGTAGGCTGGCAGAGTCCGCACACGGCGCATTGTTCGACGCCGGTGCGCTCACGATTCTTTCATTTGTTCGCCTTGGCGGCAACTTTCTTATTGCCGCAATTCGATTCTCCCCATATACTCTCGCTCGCTTCGCCCAACTCGGATTCGTCGGTACATGTCCAGTGGGCGACGCTCGGGCTAACTCGCTAGTCCATCCCGCAGTCGCTGTTTAAGTTTCAGCAAAACGCAATCCCAGCAATCAGCTCCTAGCGTCTTGAGGTGCGTTCATGGCCGACGAATCACCATCGACAAAAGACCTCCTGTTCCTGATCACCGGTCTTGCGAAAATCAAGGAACCGCCGGCGACTGCGCAGATCGGACGCGATTACTGGCTCACCGAACCAACCAGGAAAGACGCCCGTAAGCTCCGCGAGTCGTACGCCAACATTCCCTGGCTCTTAAACCCCAAACTCGCATGGGACAGCGTGCGCTTCCGCGACTGGCTCATTGCCACGCTCGTACAGAACCTCGCCGACAACAAAAGCGAGTTCATCGCGATCTCGGAACCGCTAATCGCTTCCATCGATGTTCTCGGCAAAGAGTTCACACGCGGCATGAAGGGCTGGACCGAGGAAATCAACCAGACGCTCACCACCAAGGGAAAAAGAGAGTGCAGCGTGTTTTCGACCTTGTCGGTTGGCCTCTCCAAACACGACGACAAAGGCCGAGAAGTTTATGTGCTGGGCGCGGGCATGCGCCGCCGCGCGCGCGTGGTCCTGACGGAGAGCGAAGACATACAAGCGGACGTCGAGTTTCTCGTGCCGTTCTTCGAGCTACCGAACAGCGAACCGAAGACCGGAGCGTTTGTCAGCACTTCAATCTGCGCCGGTATCGCCATCACCCGATCGAGCGGCAATCCGATCGGCGTCGACGAGGAGAAGAACGAGCTGTTCGCAGTGCGTTTCAATCTCCGCATCCCCTTTTCGTCGCGCTGGGCGCAGGTGATGGGGGATGAGTATGAGCTGAAAACGATCTTCTCCGATGCGCAAGTCAGGATCGAAAAACGAATAAGAAAGAACCGCGAAGACGAGCTCTCCCCGTGGCAGAAATTCAGCGGCTGGAAAGTTTTCTGCAAGGAGTTTCTCGAGAGAACAGAGGGCAAAGAGTTGATGACGGCGCCGATCGGCCCGTTGCTGATGGGCAAAATATCGGACGAGTCGGGCTTCGGCGACATCATTCTCAAACAGTCCAAGCGCTCCGAGATCAAAATGGATCTCGCGAAAACAAACGAAGAATTCAAGAAGACGGTCGAGTTCCTCGGGAGCATTGAGAAATACGTACCGCCCGAGAAGGACAAGCCCGATGCCCTTTCGAGTGTGCGAAAGCTCGGCCCCTTGCTCGTTCAATTAGGCCTCATGCCCAAGGGCGACGACTACGCCGTCAAACTCGAGGAAGGGTTAACTGCGTGGGACGTTGTCAATCGAATCCTGGATGAGCTCGACGGTTATCCACTCTACGTAAAAGGAGTGAAACCGAAGGGCGATAAAGAAGCTCGTATCGCTCTGGCCCTTGCTACGCTCGCGACAGACGCGAAGAAGTTTTTCGGTTTGGGCGGTGTCGCCTACAACATCCCGCTCAAAGTCGTTTCCGAAGCAGATGCCAAGAAGGAGAAGAAAGATCCGGAGACGCCGCCAATCGTCGTCAGCGACGACAACTTCACTGAAGACACGAGCATTCTGATCGAAGAAGACGAACAGGAAGAGAATGAAGGCCCTCCGGAAGAACAACCCGAACCGGAACCAGAGAAGACGGGCAAGCCGAGCACCGTCGAAGTCTTTCTCCATCTCGGCAAGTGGTTTAGTGGCGAAACGCTCGACGACAACTGGCTGCGACGTCTGATGCCGCTCGGCGAAAACAAGAAACCGATCCGTGTGCCGGCGCCGGGCATTCGGGTGCTCCCGATCAAGCGAATACATACGTCCAATCTGAAGAACCAGGAAGCGACGTTCTCCTGGACCATGCTTTTCGATCTCGTCAGCCTCGGCATCGACATCAAGGGCGCGACAAAAGACGGGCTCGGGTTTCTCGAAGGATTCGCCGGTCACTTCGGTCTCGGCGCTGTTGAAGTGCGCCTCGCGTTGAAGATCTCGCTGGAAGACGTCAAAACGGAGAAGAACGCTTTTGAGCGGGTGCAGATTGGTATCGGCGTCAAGTTGAAAGACTTGCGACTCTCGTTTGCGCCACCCGAAAAAGAGGAAGAGAAGGGCGGTGATGATCTCCTCGCAGGAATTCAGGAACTCCTCAAGGATGATTGGGTCGCCGTTCCCGCGCCCACTCCGACGAAAGAAAAGACCGTCAGGACTCGTCTCAGCGCGAAGAAGAAAGACAAGTTTTCGATCTCTGTCGGCTACCTCACGGGGATGAAAGCCGGCAGCACGGGCACACTCGACATTCAGCTCTACGACGAGAAGGGCAATCGCGGCAAGATGGCATTGATCCCGATCGACCGGACCGCGCTGATCGTTTACATCAGGCAGATCGGCATCGCGTTGAAGGGCGTCGAGAATCTCGAGTTGAGCAAGGGCCTGCCCGACAGCGCACAAATCAGCGTTTCGATCACCGGCGGCATTCGTCTTCCTGTTTTTGAATTAGGACTCATCGGCGCGAAGTTTACGTTTCAACTGAACAACCCGCTGATGTTCAACTTCACACTCGACGGGCTCGACGTCTCCGTAAAGATC
>DASTOZ010000521.1:0-5736 GCA_035762365.1 Pyrinomonadaceae bacterium
TCCTGAAGCGAGGCGGCAATGCTGTTGACGCCGCGATCGCGATGGCCGCGGTGTTGAATGTCACCGAGCCGATGATGACCGGAGTCGGCGGTGACATGTTTGCGCTGGTCTACTGGTCCAGGACCAAAGAGCTCAAAGGCCTCAACGCCAGCGGGCGCGCCCCACGCGCGCTGAGCATCGACTACTTCACGAAGAAGAACATCAAGCAGATGCCGCTGTTTGGCATGGAGACTGTCACCGTTCCCGGAGCTTTCGACGGCTGG
The DNA here is from genome assembly GCA_035762365.1 of Pyrinomonadaceae bacterium. Taxonomy (GTDB): domain Bacteria; phylum Acidobacteriota; class Blastocatellia; order Pyrinomonadales; family Pyrinomonadaceae; genus PSRF01. Next base: position 264 of record DASTOZ010000521.1, read on the forward strand.
GTCGCGCTGAATGAGAAGTACGGCACGATGAAGCTGGCGGACCTGCTTGCGCCGGCGATCGAGTATGCGGAAAACGGCTTTCCGGTGATGGAGAAGACCGCGGAAGACTGGGAAGCGGAAGTCAGTAGGCTCAGGGAAAATGCCGTCGCGGCATCGAATTATCTTGTCGAGGGCCGGGCGCCGCGAGCGGGCGAGATCTTTCGTCAACGCAATCTCGCCCGGACTTTGCGCACACTCGCAAATGGCGGCCGCGATGCGTTCTACAAAGGCGAGATAGCTCGCGCGATTGTCGATTACTGCGCGAAGAACGGCGGCTTCCTCACGATGGAAGACTTCGCTGCCACGAAACACGATTGGGTCGATCCGATCTCGACCACCTATCGCGGCTACAACGTCTACGAGATTCCACCAAACGGGCAGGGCATCACCGCGCTCATCACTTTGAACATTCTCGAAGGCTTCGATCTGAAAAAATTGAGCGCGCAGCCGGAGCGTTACTATCACACGCTGATCGAAGCGACGAAACTCGCGTTTGCCGATCGCAATCGGTACATCGCGGATCCATCGGTTGCGAAGGTTCCGGTGGCCCAACTGCTTTCGAAAGACTACGCCGCGCGCCGTCGCGCACTCATCGATCCCAACAAAGCGCTCGACTCTCCACCGCCCGGCGAGATCAACATCGGCACTGATACCACGTACCTGACCGTCGTCGATAAAGATGGGAATGCGGTTTCGTTCATCAACAGTTTGTTCGACGCGTTTGGCTCGGGCATTGTCGCGGGCGACACCGGCATCATCCTGCAGAATCGCGGCACTGCCTTTTCACTCAACCCGGAGCATCCGAATCGGCTCGAACCCGGCAAGCGTCCGTTTCACACGATCATTCCCGCGATGGTGTTCAAGAATGGCGAACTGTTTATGTCGTTTGGCGTGATGGGTGGCGCGATTCAGCCGCAGGCACATGTGCAGGTGCTCGTGAACCTGATCGATCGCGGAATGAACCTGCAACAGGCGATCGACGCCGCGCGTTATCGCTTCATGAGCGGCAAGGGCGTGTTGATGGAAGACGATCTAGGCGCAACGGTGATTGCAAAGTTGATCTCGATGGGCCACGTTCGCGCCAAACCACCGGGCGTGCTGCGTTCGTCGATGGGCGGCGGGCAGGCGATCATGATCGATCCGATGAGTAAGACGTTGATGGGCGCGTCCGATCCGCGCAAAGACGGCATGGCGCTGGGGTATTGAGTAATGAACGGCGAGTTAGACAGTCTCGTCAGCCAGGCCAACACCATCGCGGACGATGCGCGCAGCGTGACGAAGTCCTCGATGATCGAACGGACCATCATCACCTCACCGGCGCTCAACTTCGTGACTTACAGCTTGATGGACGCTTACCGGATCATCGTCGTTCACGAACGCCGGCATTTTCAACAGGCGCGCCGGGTCATCGAAGAAAGCGGCTTTCCCGTAAACTGAAAACCTGGATGATTAGATCGATCACGAGTCGCGACAATGCGCTGCTGCGGCTGGCGCGCGCGGTGCGCGACGGAAAGAACACGGAATACATCTTTGTCGAAGGCTTGCGGCTGTGCGAGGAGGCGCTGCGCTCCGCGCTCGAGATCGAAGCAGTCATAATCTCGGAAGAGTTGTTGCAAAAACAGCGGATGGCGAACGCGATCGCCGCCCTGGACCAGGCGGCCCACCGCAGCGCTTCAGTGAGCGAAAAACTCCTCGAATCGATCTCTTACACGAAGACGCCGCAGGGCATCGTCGTACTCGCGCGGCGGCCTGACTCGTCTGAAAAGCGACTCGTCACCGCACTCAACAACAACGCGCTGCTCGTCGTCTTGCATCAGATCAACAATCCCGTGAACGTCGGTGCGATTCTGCGGACTGCCGAGGCGGCGGGCGCCGGCGGAGTCATCACAACGCGGAACACCAGCGATCCGTTCTCGCCGAAGTCCTTACGCGGCGCGATGGGATCGGCGTTCCGGCTGCCAATCTGGAGCGGTCTAACTTACGAAAAGATGATCGAGTGGTGTCGCAAGCGACAGATCACCACGATCTGCGCAGACGCCGAAGCGCCGTTAACGCACACCGAATACGATTGGACACAAGCGACTGCCCTGATTCTCGGCCCGGAATCAACGGGCCTCACCGAAGCGGAGACGAAGAGCGCGAGCCAGGTCGTGAGTATTCCCATGCACGGCGCGGTAGAGAGCCTCAACGTTTCAGTTGCCGCGGGGATTCTTTTATTCGAGGCGGCCCGACAGCGATCGCATCTTTAGCCACAAAAAGGCACAAAAAGCACAAAAGGCACAAAAAAGATTTATTCAGAGAGGAGCGTTTTTTCTCTTTCGCTTTTCAGCTATCGCTTTTTCTCTTTGTCTCTTTCTGGCTTTTGTGCCTCTTGTGCTTTTTGTGCTTCTTTGTGGTTACTCAGCGCGGATACAGACTTCGGTCGCCGGAAACGCTTTTCCTGATCGATTTGGTTTGAGCCACGCGACGAGCGTGTAGATCCCCGGTTTGTCGTGAAACAACGTCACCGGCACGCTAAAACTTCCATCCAGCTCGACACTAACGTCGCCCGTCGTGCGGTCCGAATACATGTACGGCGGCATTACCTTCGGACGCAGCGTCTTCGACTCGTGCGGCAGTCCGTAAGACCTTGCGTCATTCAACCAGCTCAACTCCGGCGGCTTCGGCAGCGGCTCGTAAAAGACCTCGATGGAATTCAAAGTGTGATCGCGTTTCAACAACTTCCCGGCAAACGGCACCACACTCTTCGGCCTCGCCTCGCGCGGCACGGACTTCACGTCGACATGCTTCGAGACAAACAACTCAACGACCCGCAGTCGCAGCTTGTCGACGGCGATGCCAAAACCGACGTGCGTGTGCTGCGGCGCGAGGATCGCCCTTCGATGCCCATCGTTCGGCGGCTTTTCCTGGTAGAGACGCACGTGCAGGTACGACGTATCCTGCTTCAAATCGCTCATCTTGTTGGACCACGTGTTGTCGGCGGCGGAAACGTTCTCCTGGGTCGCGTCGGTGCCTCCCGCAAAGGAGTAGCGGTGATACGGTTTGAGTCCGTCACGTCCCCAGTGACTCGCAAACTCGTGCGTCGCCATTTCCGTGGCGTGAGCAGTTGCGACGCGCGTCGCCAGCTCGTCGATCTCGAGTGCGCGTAGTTTTTCGACGGCGCGCTCCTCGTTCACCATCTGCAACAGGTTCGCCCGCAGCTCGGAAAACTTTTCTGGTTCCTGAAGTGGGAAAAATGCAGGCTCCAACAAAGCGATGCCGAACGGCACGCTCCATGACTTGAGAAATGCACGGCGCTGCATACTCGAAAAACTTATCGACGAAATCTGCGGCGACGCAAAAAGAGAAAGAAGCCGGCGACGATGAGTGACGCGGCGACGACGATGTAGCCTATTTGCCTGTTAGTCAATCCACCGGCTGCGATGCTGATGCCGGCGCCACTGCTCTCCACCAGGCCGTTCCCCGACATTATCGAGACGATGACGTTGATCGCCAGTCCCAGCACGACAATAGTCACTAGCACCAGGAACAACACCAGCGCGATCTGGAAGAGCTTCTGATACATCGCTAAGGACCACGGAGTTGACCCGGACTCTCAGACACCTCACCGTAGGCGGACGCTAACGCTTCAGCGGAGTCGATGGAGATTCCCAGGTCGCGTAACAACCCATCTTCCAACCCGTAAATCCAGCCGTGGACCACCAGCTCCTGTCCACGTTGCCAGGCAGTTTGGACAATCGTCGTTCGAGCGACGTTGAGCACCTGTTCCACGACGTTCAGTTCACACAGGCGGTCGAGCCGCTTCGTCTCGTCCTCGATATCGAGCAGCGCGTGCTCGTGGTCGCGAATAACATCCTGCACGTGACGGAGCCAATTATCAATCAAGCCGAGCTGCGAATTCTCCATCGCGGCTTTCACGCCGCCACAGCCGTGATGGCCACACACGATGATGTGCTCGACGCGCAACACGTCCACCGCATATTGCATGACCGACAAACAGTTGAAGTCAGTGTGCACGACGACGTTCGCCACGTTGCGGTGCACAAACATCTCGCCCGGAACCATGCCGACGAGCTGCGTCGCAGGCACGCGACTGTCAGCACAACCAATCCAAAGAAACTTCGGCGACTGCTGTTTCGCTAGTTTTTGAAAAAAGTCCGGATCGCTTGCCGTGATGGCGGCTGCCCACTCCCGGTTTTGTTCGAGAAGTCGTTTTAGGTCCTTCATGGAAAGCTGAATTCACATCCCCGGATGTTCGCGAAATCATGCGGTCCGTGCTTTAAACGCTTGCTGCGGCACGTACTCCACGGGCATGTCGCCGTTGTCGGCGCGCAGGTATTGCCAGTCTTTCGGCTTCAGCGAGGCAATCAACTCGAGACGGTTCTTCGTCTTCATCGGTTTGCCCGGATAAATCTTGCCCATTCGCTGCAACGTCTTTTCCGGAATCGCGCCTGAGAACATCCACAGCGGCCACGTGAAGTTTGGACCATTCAACCGGCGCAGTTTGTAGAGCCACATGGCGATCGATCCGACGCGCCAGGCCATCGGTCCCCACCAACTGTACTGACCCGGGCGCAGGTTCATCTTCCAGCACTTCATCATCAGTTGCCATTGCAACGGCGTCAGTTGGCGGGTTTGCCGCACACCCTCTTCTTTCTCCATTCGCGTGTCGTGCAGCGGCGTGAAGATCGACGGGATCAGAAACGCGAAGAGTCCGCGGCGCTCGATTTCGTAAACGAGATCGATCGTCTCCATCACGTCCTGGTCTGTCTCGCCGGGATTGCCGACGATCAACGTCATCGCCGGGAACCAGTTGTTCTCGTTGAGCACGCGCAGCCCTTCGAGCACGACACTGGGCCAGTCTTCGATCGAAAACGGCACGCCTTTGCTCGACATGATCTGTTTCGCCATTCGCACCGATCCGGTTTCCAGACCGATCAACGGCGCCAAAGCTTTCTTTTCGGGATGACTGCTGAGATAAGGGAAGTGAATGGGGCTCTTCGGCAGTAACAGGTCCGATAACTGCTTGATGAGCAGCGGATCGACGACGGCGGGCGCGATCGTGCAATGGCTCAACACGTGTTGCTCGACGCCCGGTGTGTTCACGATGTCAGAATACAGATCGACGAGCGCTTCACGATTCGGGAAATAGAACGGTGTGTCAGTGTGTACCTGACCCCAGATGAACATGTCTTCGGTCGCGAGCGAGATTTGTTTGTTGCCGTTTCTCACGTTCGCGCGCACCGCGTCCATGATCTTGTCTTTGGGAAGATCGATCTGCGGATTCAGGTCGGGCACACAAAACTTGCAACGACGTCCGCAGCCGGTGGTCATCTCGACTACTCCGAAAGTCGTGCGCGTGTCGGGAAACAGGATCGCGTCTCGCTCCACCGGATGTCTGACTTCAAGCTGGCGCGGCAGTTCCTCTCCCTGG
>DASTOZ010000522.1:0-6332 GCA_035762365.1 Pyrinomonadaceae bacterium
ATCACGACATGAAAGAGGTGCTTATGCATTCAACCCGCCAGACTCGGCGCTCCTTTATCGGCTTGCTCATACTCTCAGCTCTACTAGTTGTCACCCTCGCAGCCCCGGTTTGGGCGCAGAGTCCGCCGCTGATTGACCGCGAGCTCTTCTTCGGCGACCCCGAGATCGCCGGTGCGCAGATTTCCCCCGACGGAGCCTTGATCGCGTTTATCAAACCGTTCAAAGGCACTCGCAACATCTGGGTCAAGAAAACCGCTGAGCCGTTCACCAATGCAAAACCCGTCACCGCCGACACGAAGCGTCCAATCCCGCAGTACTTCTGGTCTCGCGACGGCAAGTACATCCTTTTCGTGCAGGACAAAGCCGGCGATGAAAACTACAACGTTTACGCCGTCAATCCCGCTGACGCACCTGCTGCGGGACAAGACGTCCCGGCCGCCCGCAATCTCACCGACGTCAAAGGTGTGCGCGCCGCCATATTCGCCGTGCCTCGCAATGAGCCCGACGCTATCTATATCGGCCTGAACGACCGCGACGCCGCCTGGCACGATCTGTACAAAGTAAAAATCTCGACCGGCGAGCGAACGCTGGTGCGCAAAAACACCGAACGAATCACCGCCTATGTGTTCGATCTCAAAGATCAGTTGCGACTCGCAACCCGATCAGCCGAGAACGGCGACACGGAAGTGCTGCGCGTCGACGCCGACAAGTTCACGAAGGTTTACAGTTGCAACGTGTTTGAGGCGTGTGGACCTGTTCGCTATCACAAAGATGGCCAACGCGTTTACTTCCAGACGAACAAGGGCGCCGGTATGGACCTCGTCGCCCTCGAACTATTCAACCCTACCACCGGCAAAGAAGAGCCGGTCGAATCAGATCCTTTGAAGCGCGTCGACTTCGGCAACGCGATCTTCTCGGAAGTGTCCGACGACTTGATCGCCACCACTTACGATGACGAACGCGAACGAATCTACTGGAAAGACAAAGCCTTCGAAGCTGATTACAAGAACCTTCAGAAACAACTTCCTGGCAAGGAGATCGGTTTCGGGTCTTCTACAAAAGACGAAAAGCTGTTTCTGATTTCCGCGAGCGCCGACACAGATCCCGGCGCGACCTATCTTTACGATCGCACTACGAAGAAGTTGACGCTGCAATACCAGGTGCGCGAGAAGCTGAATCGTTCCTATCTCGCGCCGATGAAGGCCGTCACCTACAAGTCATCCGACGGCATGGACATTCCGGCGTACCTGACGTTGCCTAAAGGCGTCGAACCCAAGAACCTGCCCGCGGTGATCGTTCCGCATGGTGGTCCATGGTATCGCGACAGTTGGGGCTACAACTCGTTTGCACAGTTTCTCGCCAACCGCGGTTACGCTGTCCTGCAACCGAATTTCCGTGGCTCGACCGGTTACGGAAAGAAGTTCATCGATGCCGCCAACAAGCAATGGGGCGACAAAATGCAGGACGACGTCACGTGGGGCGCGAAGTATCTCATCGCCCAGGGCATTGCCGATCCGAAGCGCGTAGGAATCATGGGCGGCTCGTACGGAGGTTACGCGACGCTCGCGGGCGTTGCGTTTACGCCTGACATGTACGCCGCCGGCGTATCGATTGTTGGACCATCAAACCTGATCACGCTGCTCGAGTCGATCCCGCCGTACTGGGAACAGATTCGAAAGCTGTTCTACGAGCGCATGGGCGATCCCAACACTCCCGAAGGCAAGGCGCAGTTACTCCGACAGTCGCCGTTAACCGCCGCTGCAAAAATCAAAACGCCATTGCTCGTCATTCAGGGAGCCAACGATCCGCGCGTAAACAAACGCGAGTCGGACCAGATCGTCATCGCGCTCAGAGATCGAGGGTTTCCGGTTGAGTACATGGTCGCGCCGGACGAAGGCCATGGCTTTGCGCGTCCGGTTAACAACATGGCGATGTTTGCGCTCGCCGAAAAGTTCCTCGCGAAGTATCTCGGCGGACGTTACCAGGAGAGCATGACTGATGAAGTGTCTCAACGTCTGAAAGAAATAAACGTCGACGTGAAGACGGTGACGATGCCGAAGATGATGACCGCGAGTACGGAACTTCCGAAGCCCGCGGTGGATCTGCGACCGGGCACTTCCAGCTACAAAGCTTCCATCGCTCTTGGTGGACAGGAAATTCCGCTGACCGTGAAGACGGACATCAAGGAAGAAAACGGAGCATGGACCGTAAATGAAACTGCCACGACGCCGCAAGGCGACATCGTCGACGTCAGCACGATCGAAAAAGGCAGCTTGCTGTTAAAGCGTCGCTACATCAAGCAAGGTCCGATGACGGTCGAGATGAACGTTACGCCGAACAAACTCAGCGGTACGACCGTCATGAACGGTCAGACGACGCCGATCGATGTCGATCCAGGTGGCGCTTTGTTCGCCGACGGTGCAGGCACGTTCGAAGTGATCGCGTCGCTCCCGCTGGCTGACGGATACAGTCTGAGTTTTCGCAACTTCGACATCCTGAAGCAGAAGCCGCAGATGAAACAGTTGAAGGTGCTCGGCACGGAAAGCGTTACGGTTCCGGCAGGCACGTTCGACGCTTACAAAGTGGAAGTCGTCGCCGCGGACAACGACGCAGACAAGCAGACGATTTGGATCGACAAGTCGAGCCGGAAAGTGTTGAAGATTTCCGCTGTGATTCCGAGTCTCAACGGCGCGGTGCTGACGTCAGAGTTGATGCCTTAATCCGTCCTACCGCTCGCCGCTTGCGACTGACTGGAGTCGTTGCTCAATACCCGGAAGGGATCGAGTCTGAAACTCGGGCTCGATCCTTTTCGCGAGTTCGAGAGACCTCTCATAGCTCGCTCGCACCTGCTGGGGTTGGCCCATCTCACGAAGAACGTCGCCTAACGCGTTGTGCGTCTGTATCGACTCAGGCGCCAACGCAACCGCCTGCTGCGCTTCCCGCAACGCCTGGTCCAGTTCTCTTGCCTGCAGAAGGTTGTACGCTCTCTGTGTCTTGCTGATCGCTGAGACGAGCGGCACTTCAAACTTGCCGTCGAATACGAACACACCGTGGTCGATTACGGCCGTCGGTTTTAGCTGCTTGAATTGTCCGTACGGATCGAGCGGTCCCGGGCCGAATTCGACACCCGATAAATTGCTCGCGCTAATCAGCACTGGGCCATCGATCGACTCTGGGACTTCGATCGGCAAGTTCAACCACAACGTGCTGATCGTTGGCAAAGGCTTACACGGAATTCCGTAGTAGCTGGGCTCAGCGACACCCGCCGCAAAATACAAAAACCAACAATCCTTCACTCCACGCTCGTCGAGATATCGCTTGACGCTCTTTAATTGTTGGCCCCAATCGGAATTCGAATCCGTCAGGTACTTGTGTGTTTGCGACGACCCGCCCCAGAGCTCATTTGCGTAGGAGATATAGTTTGGAAAAGCCATCACGGATGAGGCCGAATGGACCAAAAGACACGCGCCCACAACGTATGTCCACTTGCGGCTCTTCCGTATGAGCGCCCACGTCGCACCGCCGATTAGCACATACAAGAACACGTAAACAACGAGAATGTGTCGCACGCCGATGTTCATCCCTACAGTCAACGCGACTATGAGATAGAAGATTACGGGAATAAGCAGAAAGACGATTTCTCGCCCGTGATTCAGCCGTCGAGCGGCAATCACACCCAGAGTCAACAACAGCAGCGCCAGCACACCGACAGTTGATTTGACCAGAAAAGCAACCGGGAAATAGAACCACACGCCATGTGGATATACTTTCCCGAGCACATAACTCGTGTAGTAATTCGCAGTGAGCCGGACGTCGGCCAAACCATAGAGATACGACTCCGGCAGCAGTTGGAATCGACCCGCTGTTGAAATGGGCCACGCTTCGTGAGGTTCCAGCCCCTTCAGATACTCCGCCAATGGCGGATTCAGTTGCAGGCCAATTGGTCGCGCGGCGTAGCGAAACCCATAAAAGGACCACAGAACCGCGCAGCCGATCACCGTGATGAGTACCAACGAACCGAACAGTTTCAATATGCGACGAGCCGTCTTTTCGTTATTGCCGCCGATGATCTCGCAAAGCGCGAGCAGGAACAGAGTCGGAAGTACCAGTAGACCGGTGTGCTTAACCGCGAGTACAAGCCCGACCGCTGCGCCTGCGAGGATCAGTCGTAATGCGGAGGGCGACTTCACGTATCGATAAAAGAGATACACGCTGAGAAGCATGAAGCACGCGAGGCCCACGTCCGTGGTAATCAGTGCTCCATGGGCCAGGAAATTCGGATCGAAAGTAAGCAGAATGAGCGCGATGAAAGCGGCGCCTGTGCCAAACATCTCCCTTGTGCCAAAGAAGACAACTAACGCCGTAAGCAGCGACAGAACTGCCGCGACGGTGCGCGTGCGCCCGAGAATTTTGTCAGGATCATTCTGGTACAGAAACTCCTTGCCACGAAGAAACGCGTCTTCTTTGAAGAAGCGTTCTTCGAGAACAGGCGACGTCAGGTTCAGACGCAGGAGCGGGACAGTCGTCAGTAGTTTCACCAGCGGCGGATGCTCGGGATTCAGGCCATAATCGGCATGGGTCCACATTCGATGCCCGGTGAAGATGTGGTTCGCTTCATCCCACGTCTGAGATTCTCTTCGCGTCGAAAAGAACAGTTGAAGGCTGAGAACAATGAGCAGGAAGGAGAGTGCGGCGATTTTGTACGCCGTAGTGCGGTTGCGGTTCCTCACGCGGACGAATATAACGGATCTTCAATTGTTATGGAGGTCCAACTGAAAGCGAAGGAACTTTTTCCTTCTCCGCGCGTCGAAAGAGATGACTTCTGCGCTACCTGAAAGGCAAACTACCGACGGACCCATGAGACGCGTATTTGCAATCTCCCTTCTCGCACTGCTGTTCGGTTGTTACCTGACATCATTTGCGCAATCACAAAAGGAACCGAACGATCTGCTCAGACAATTGTTGTCCGCGCCTGCTCCTCCTCCTCCGCCGGCTCCGGAACCCGAAGGCGAGAGAAAAACGGATCGGCCGCCAAAATTCTTTGACAGTGAAAACGTACCACCCGACAACGCGCCTCTCCAGGATCTTCACGACTACTGGAACCATTGGGCCACGCGGCCTAACGCACCGAGTCCTTCGACCACGGTAAGCCAACGGTTACTCGATTCCGCTGTCGACGACTTTCGACTGCTGGATCGCTTTCTTTCGTTGTTTCCGTCCTCCCCGAGTTTCGCGGAAAAGATCAAACAAGTCTTCGATAAGGAAGCAGGCAATCCGGAGTTTCAACGATATCAACCGGGATACAAGAAGTGGTTGCTCTTCAACAGCAAATACTTCGTCGCAGAGTTGCTGGCGAAAGCAAGCAAAGCGAAAGACGACGAAAAATACGGAGGGGTTGACAATGCAGAAGAGCTGATAGCGCTTGCTAAAGTTGATTGGTCCACGGCCGCGCCACTGCTACAAACTCTCGTTAACACCGCAAAGCAGCGAACATCAACCCTGGCCCTTTCGCTTCTGTATCAACACAGCGTCGCTGAGAAGGACGCTGACGCCGAACTGAAATTCCGTGAAAAGCTGCTGTCCATTGTCTCAGATCGGAATCTCTCCGGGCATGCGCGCGACACCGCAATCGAAGCTTTGTCGGTAACCGATTGGTCCGGTCGCGATGAGTGGTACGTCTCGCTGTTTAGCGACGCGTCTCTCATTGATCCCGATGATGGAAACCACGGATTCGCACCTTTGAACACGCTCTTCGAGCGCGATCCCGACAAGTGGATCCCCGTAATGACAAAGCTGGTTGCCGGCAAGGATCGCACGGTCCAACAAGCGGCGGCGAGTTGCCTCGTGCGCTATGTCACAGACCATCACCCGCGGCGCGACGCTATCGTGCCGATCCTTCGCTGGCTCACAGAGCCCGACTGGATTCCGATTAGCGGCACATACCGCACCTGGTTCATGCAGTACATGGATGAAGTAGAGTTGCCCGAAAGCGTGCCGGCGCTGATTTGGATCGTCGAGAACGATGAAGCCAATCGCCGCTGGGCCGCCCGCACTCTCGCGCACTACAAAGATCCGCGCGCCATTCCTGCATTGAAAAAGGCACTGGCCGAAGCCGAGGAGGACGAACGGTCAGACATCCTTCAAGGTCTGGTCGCTTCAGGTGGCCTCACTGAAACGGAACAGGTCAACGCCCTCGAAGCTTACACGGCGTTCATAGTCAAGTCAGGTCGCGAGGCGGTCGGGCGGTATCGTCCAAACCGCGATGAACGTTTGCCGATCCCGGTGAGTATCGGCGTCTATTTGGCCGGCCTTAACAGTCCCCCTGACTCTCT
>DASTOZ010000523.1:0-5749 GCA_035762365.1 Pyrinomonadaceae bacterium
GTTGTCGATATTGACTACGGTCACGTTCGAAGCGCACGAATTCAGCATGCCGAGCAACGCAGCCGCACCACCAAAGGAAGCGCCGTAGCCAATACTTGTTGGCACTGCCACCACCGGGACGCCGACCAGACCACCCACCACGGACGGCAACGCGCCTTCCATTCCTGCCGCAACAATCACCACGCGCGCGCGTTGCAGCAGATTTCGCTCGGCGAGTACGCGGTGAATTCCGGCCACGCCCGCGTCCCAGATCCGCGAGACGCTGTTGCCCATAGTTTCAGCCGTTAACGCCGCTTCTTCAGCCACGGGTATGTCACTAGTGCCCGCTGTCACAACGGCGATTGGTCCAACACCACGTTCCGTTTTATCTCGTCGAATACGGACGAGCCGCGCCGACTCGTGCCATTCGGCGTCGGTTACCACGTTGCGAATTTCGCCGAACGCGCCTTCGTCGGTGCGGGTGACGATGATGTTTGGCGAGCGTTGTGCGAGCCGCTCGACGATCGCGACGATCTGCGCGCGGGTCTTGCCGCCGCCGAAGACCACCTCTGGAAAACCCAGACGGGTAGCGCGCGAATGATCGACGCGCGCAAAGCCGATGTCCTCGAAATGAAGGTTTTTGATGCGGTTGACGGCATCGGATCGATCGAGATCGCCGCTCTTGTACGCATTCAGCAGTTTCTCAAGCGCATTTAAATCCATGTGTGTCCGGACATTCTAACATTCGACTCGCTGCGGTCTGTACCGTATCATTAGCTGTCCCGTGTCGACACTTATCAAAAACACCCGGCTAACCCTCGAGATGATCAAAATCGAGCACACGCTTTTTGCGTTGCCGTTTGCTTTCCTCGGGGCGTTGCTGGCGGCGAATGGTGTTCCGACCGGGCGGCAGATCTTTTGGATCGTGGTGGCGATGGTCGGCGCGCGCTCCGCGGCGATGGCCTTCAACCGCATCGCCGATCGCGATATCGACGCTCGCAACCCGCGCACCGCGTCGCGTGCGATACCGGCAGGCCGGCTGTCGGTCGGGTTTGTGTGGGCGTTCACGCTCGTTTCCGCAGCGTTGTTTCTACTCGCGGCAGCGATGCTGAACCGTGTCACGTTGATCCTGGCGCCGGTCGCACTCGCGAGCATCCTGCTTTACTCGTTTACTAAGCGCTGGACCCAGTTGTCGCACATCGTGCTGGGTTGGTGTCTGTCGATCGCACCCACCGGCGCGTGGATCGCGGTGCGTGGCGAGTTCGGGAGTCCCGTTCCTTTGCTGCTGTCGCTCGTCGTGCTGCTCTGGACAGCGGGCTTCGACGTACTCTATGCCTGCCAGGACTACGAATTCGATCGCCGTGAGGGGCTGAGGTCGATCCCCGCGCGTTTCGGTATTGCGCGCGCGCTCTGGATTGCGCGGAGCCTGCATGCGGGTGCTTTCCTCACGCTGGTTTGGCTGTATCTTGTCACGGCGCTCGGCCCGATCGCGCTTGCCGGAGTGATCGCAACCGGGGCTTTGCTCGTATACCAGCATAGACTCGTGCGTGCCGACGATTTGCAGCGGCTTAACGCAGCGTTCTTTACCACTAACGCGTTTGTAAGCGTCATCTTGCTGGTGACGTTCGGCAGCGCTGTTTTTCTGCATCGCTAAAGTCGAGATTTCCGACAATGAACTTTTCACACGACAACAAGCTGAACGAGATCGCTGAACGCACGATTGCCGGCGAGCGACTCTCGTTCGAAGACGGCGTCGCGCTTTACGCGACCGACGATTTGCCCGCACTCGGTAAACTCGCCGACACAGTCCGTCGCCGCAGGCACGGCCGTGTAACGTATTTCAACGTCAATCGGCACCTGAATCCGACCAACATCTGTTACGCCGATTGCAAGTTTTGCGGGTTCTATCGCACGCCGCGGCAGCCCGGCGCCTACACGCACAACATCGACGACAGTTTGAAAGTCGCCGCACAGGCGGTTGCCGAAGGCGCAACGGAGTTGCACATCACGGGTGGCTTGAACACGAAGCTTCCGTTCAGTTATTTCACGGATCTGCTGTCGTCAATCAAGCGCGAGTATCCGCAGTTGCACTTGAAAGCATTCACGATGGTCGAGTTTGACCACTTCGCGCATTTCTACAAGATGGCGGATGAAGAGGTGATCGAGAAACTGATCGAGGCGGGCCTGGATTCCTGCCCCGGTGGTGGCGCTGAGATCTTTCGCGAACCGACGCGCTCGATGATCTGCGCGCACAAGTGTGACGCAGAACGGTGGCTGGAGCTCCAGGGGAAAATCCACGCCGCTGGTCTGAAAACAAATGCGACGATGCTTTACGGGCATATCGAGTCGATCGAGGATCGCGTCGACCATTTTGTGAGGTTGCGCGAGCAGCAGGAGAAGTCCGGCGGTTTTCAATGTTTCATTCCGCTGGCATTTTACCCTCCCGATACTCAGTTGGCCCATCTGCCGGGGCCGTCCGGAGTCGATTCACTCAAGACCATGGCCGTTTCGCGTTTGATGCTGGACAACTTCGACCACATCAAGGCGTACTGGGTGATGCTCGGCAAACGTCTCGCGCAGGTCGCGCTGCATTACGGCGCAAACGACATCGACGGCACGATCACCGAAGGTGGCGAATTGACGACGAGTTATTCAGTCGAAGCAAACAACGAAGTCCGGATGAGCAAAACGGAGCTTATAGGCCTGATCGAAGACGCCGGCTACGAAGCCGTCGAACGCGACACCGTTTACAACCGCATCTTTTCAATGCGTGAGTAGCGCGTGCGCCACGCACACAGAACACGGATAAAACGACCATAGGGCGAAACTGAAATGATTACTGACACCGAACGAACCACCATCACACTGGCGCATTCGCCTGACTCCGACGATGCCTTCATGTTCTACGGCCTCGCCACCCATAAACTCGACACCGGCGCGCTGAACTTCCAACACCTGCTGAAAGACATTCAGACACTGAACGAAGAAGCTACACGCGGCACGTACGACGTCACCGCCATCAGCTTTCACGCTTACGCGTACGTCGCCGACAAGTACGCCCTGCTCCCGCATGGCGCGTCGATTGGCGACAACTACGGTCCGATCGTCGTCTCGCGCGAACCCGCCGTGCCGGAAGACATCCCGAACCTCAAGATCGCGATTCCCGGCAAGCTGACCAGCGCGTTCCTGGCACTGCAGCTATTCAACGCCGACTTCAAGTACGAGGTAATCGCGTTCGACAAGATTATCGACGCCGTTCTGGACGGCACCTGCGACGCGGGCCTGCTGATTCACGAGGGACAACTGTTTTACCAGCGGAAGGGGTTGCACAAGGTCCTCGACCTCGGCGAGTGGTGGCACCAGCGGCACGGGCTGCCGCTACCGATGGGCGGAAACGCGATCAAACGCAACCTCGGGCCCGAGTTGACAAAGGAGATCTCGAACCTGCTGCGCGAAAGCATCCGCTACTCGCTGACACACCGCGAAGACGCGCTTCAGTACGCCTTGCAGTTCGCCCGAGACATGGATCCCGCACTGGCCGACCGATTTGTCGGGATGTGGGTGAACGAGCTGACGCTGGATTACACCGATCGTGGCCGCGAAGCCGTCCGGTTGCTGCTGGAAGAGGGTTTCGAAAAGGGTATTATCCCGAATCGGGTTCCCGTAGATTTCATTGAGTAGGGTTTTGGAACACGGATTTTAAGAATTTAGGGCTTTTGCCCTAGCTGGGGTGTGCGCGGTGATTTTTTAAGCCACCCCGCCCAGAAGGAGCAGCTAATCACCGCGCACATCATCGACATCAGACCACGTAAAACCAAGCTCCTCCCAAAGCCTGGTTTATCGCCCCCGCCGTGTAAGCAACGCCGCCGCTCGGCGTCACGTCTGCGCTCCCGCGCCGTAAAGCTCCACGGATTTAGGACGAGTGCCTGTTGCCGACATGAGGACCTTAGAGAACTTAACTTTCAAACCAGCGAGCCCATTTTGTCGAGGCCAATCGGGCTCCAGTTTTCTTCGAACCTGCCGCTGGCCGACGTATAACTTATTCTAGTCTGGGGACATTACACTAGTTGCAGGAAACTTTGCAATAGGAAAATGGCGATCTCGGCCCGCCCAACCATTCGGCGTCAAGCCGACCTGACAACCGTCGTCTTTCCCCCTGGCATCTGAAGACACGCAAGTTCAATAAGTTGCGGGCCTGTAAACCCAGTATCCAGGTAAAGATGAAGAAACAATTACCAGCATTACGAACCTTAAGCTTGGCAAACTTCGCCCTGCTCCTGCTCTGCGCAGTGACCTTCAACGTCGCGGCCCAGACAGAGATGACCGGCGGGATCAGCCCGGCCGAAGCCGACCGAATCATCCGGGCATTCACGACAAAAGAGACGCAATTCCGCAACGCGCTCAATCAGTATTCATTCAAGCGCGACGCATTGATTCAAACTATCGGCATGGGCGGTCAGGTGACCGGCGAATACCATCGCGTCTCGACGTTCACGTTTGACGACAGCGGCAACCGCTTCGAGAAGATCGGCTACTTCCCTATGCCTACGATGACCGAGGTCTCGGTCACTGCCGAAGACATCGAGGACCTCGGGGGGATCAATCCGTTTGCGCTCGAACCGAGAAAAGTCGACAAGTACAACTTCAAGTATGTCGGCAAAGAAAAGATTGATGAGTTGAACCTCTATGTCTTTGACGTCGCGCCGAAAGTGATGCCGACTTCGAAGAAGCTCGAGGACCGCCTGTTCTTAGGACGAATCTGGGTTGACGATCAGGATCTGCTGATCGTGAAGACTCGCGGCAAGGCCGTGCCCGAAACAAAGCAAAACAAGTATCCGACAGTGGAAACCTACCGCGAGCAGATCGACGGTCGATACTGGTTCCCGACGTATTCATACGCTGATGAGGAACTGATCTTCGATAGTGGCCAGGCGGTCCACCTCCGGATGAAAGTTCGCTATACCGACTTTGCTCCGGCGCGCGCCACGTTGAAGGTTACCGAAATCGGTGAAGAAGAAGGCGGAGGGGGTGCGAAGGAAGCCGTGCCGATCGAAGGCGGAGTGTTGAACTCCAAAGCTCTGACACTGCCGCAACCGAAGCTCTCTGAAGAAGCAAAGAGACAGAAGCAGTCGGGCAAGATCACGGTCCGTGTGATTGTGGACGAGAACGGAAAGGTCGTTTCAGCGAAAGCGATGAATGGACCAGCCGTGCTGCGGGAGATTGCGGAGGAAGCAGCGCGCCAGGCCACATTCAAACCGACCACTCAGGACGGCATCGTGGTGCGGGTTACCGGCGACCTGGTCTACGACATCAGGAACTAAGCTGCTTTGCGATCGACTGACGGACCTCGGATATAAGCGCATTGATCGCTTCATCCGTGGTCCGATCGATCGTTTCAACCGGCGGCAGGATCATCATCTCCAGGGTTCCGGATCTGGCCTCACCAGTTCCCTTTCCCATCAACATGTCGGAGTTCTTAATCGCTACTGGCACAACCGGCACGCCCGCCTCGCGCGCCATGTAAAACGCGCCCTTCTTGAACGGCAACAGTTCGCCAGGCTTTGCACGCGTACCTTCGACGAAAACGGCAAACGAAACACCTGACTTGATGCGTCGTGCGGCGGCCTCCGTGGTGCGAATCGCACGCTCGCGATTGCTGCGATCGATGGCCATAACGTTCACGAAACCCATGCCGACGCCCAGCACCGGAACCTTCAACAACTCTTTCTTCGCCAGCAAACCGATCCGGCGTCCCGTGTAGATGAACAAC
>DASTOZ010000524.1:0-4743 GCA_035762365.1 Pyrinomonadaceae bacterium
CCGTGGCCAATCACTGCTTGCGCAGCGAGAACTACATCAACGTCATCGTCAGCGACAAACAGAAGCACTTGCAGTATCTCGACATCGAAAATGCCATCACGCATTGCACGAAAGGCATCAGCATCTGGGCGCAGGCCAGCAACGATCGCGGGCTGGAACCTGACGTCGTGATGGCGTGCGCCGGCGACATTCCCACGCAGGAAGCACTGGCGGCGACGGCATTGCTGCGCAGCGAGTTTCCTGAACTGAAGATCCGTTTCGTGAACGTTGTCGATCTTTTCAAGTTGCAATCGGAACGCGAACATCCGCACGGCTTGAGCGATCGCGACTTCGATAGTCTGTTCACGATCGACAAGCCGGTCATCTTTAACTTCCACGGTTATCCGTCGTTGATTCATCGTCTCACCTACAACCGCACGAACCACCGAAACATTCACGTGCGTGGTTACAAGGAGCGCGGCAACATCAACACGCCGATGGAGCTCGCGATCGACAACGAGATCGATCGGTTTACGCTGGCGATCGACACCATCGATCGCGTTCCCGGCTTACAGGCGTCAGGCGCGCATGCGAAAGAGAAGTTCAGGAACTTGCAGATCGGCTGTCGACACTATGCTCACGAACATGGGATCGACATGCCTGAGATCGTCGACTGGCGGTGGCCGTTTTGAGGAGAGTGTTATGAGGATTCGTTTTCTTGGCGCTGCCGGAGATGTCACCGGATCTGCTTATCAGGTCGTAACCAAAGACGCCAGCATTCTGGTCGACTGTGGTTTCTTTCAGGGCCGAAGAGAAGAAGGCGCGAAGAACCGTCGCAAGGCGCAGATCGAAGGCGCCAAGCTCGACGCGGTCGTTCTCACTCACGGACACCTGGACCACATCGGACGTCTGCCGTTGCTCACGCGCAATGGTTACAAGGGCCCAATCTTTGGCACACGGGCTACGCTGGATCTCGCCAGGCTCGTGCTCAAAGACTCACACGGAATTCAGAAGCAGGACTTAAAACGCGAGAACCAACGACGCGCGCGTAAGAAACAGCCGCCGCTCGAACCATTGTTCGAAGAAGCAGACGTCCGCAAGCTCGGACCGCTCGCTTCGCCTGTCAAATATAACCAGGGTTTTGCAGTCGCGCCCGGAATCGAAGCGCGCCTCGTGGATGCCGGGCATGTGATCGGATCGTCGAGTGTCGAGCTCACAGTCAGCGAGAACGGACACAAGAAGGTCGTCGTGTTCTCCGGAGACCTTGGACCACGCGGCGCTCCGCTGCTCAACGATCCGGAGCCGTTCACTGACGCCGACGCCGTGATCATGGAATCGACGTACGGCAATCGAAACCATCGCTCGCTGCACGAGACGGCGATGGAGGGAAGGGAAATCATCGAACGAGCGATTCAAAACAAAGCCAGGATCATCGTGCCGGTCTTCGCCATCGGCCGAACGCAATTGCTTCTCTACCTGCTTGGCGGAGCTTTCAAGAACAAGACGCTGCCCCCGTTTCCCATCTATATCGACAGCCCGATGGCCATCGAGGCCACGACGATTTACCGCAGAAACAATGAGCTCTTCGACTCGGAAGCATTGGCGATGGTCCAGTCAGGCGAGTTGCGTTGCAGCCTCGCGACAGCACAGCCGTGTGCGAACCCCGGTGAATCGAGAGCACTGAACAGTGTCAAAGGACCATGCCTGATCATGGCGGGGAGCGGGATGTGCACGGGCGGCCGCATCATGCATCACCTGCGTCACAATCTGCCGATTCCGGAAACAGCGGTCTTGATCGTCGGCTTTCAATCTCCCGGAACCACGGGCCGAAAGCTGGTCGACGGCGCGAAGTCGTTGATGATGTTCGGCGAGGAAGTTCCGGTGCGCGCGTCGATTCACACGATGGGCGGGTTTAGCGCTCACGCCGATCAGAAGGGACTGCTCGACTGGTTCGAGGTCATGGCCCCTTCGCGTCCGCGCACGATCATCACGCATGGCGAGGACCGCGCCAGACAAGCTCTCAGCAGTCTGATTGGACAACGGTTTGGAGTGAAAACTGAATGTCCTGCACTGGACGATGTTATCGAAATCTGAGCGAGCAAACCTATGAGCACAACTGAAGCGATTCAAAGAAACAATGCCGTGAGCCTGGCCGACGAAGACGCAGTCAAGAAAGTGCTCGTCGACTCCGTGCTGGGCCTGTGGGACGTCGTCAACAACCTGACGCGACTGAAACCTTCACATCGCGATCGCTATCGCGTGACGATCTTCGGTTCCGCGCGAGCCAGGCCCGGAACACTTGCTTACGAAGAAACCAAGCGCGTCTCAAAAGCGTTGGCGGAGATGGGTTGCGACATAATCACCGGCGGTGGGCCAGGTTTGATGCAGGCTGCAAACGAAGGGGTCGAGTTGGCGGGCAAGTCGGATTCGTTGGGCATCCGAGTCGATCTGCCGTTCGAGCAGGAAGTGAATCCGTTTGTCGAGCTTGCGTTCGAGCACCGCACGTTTTTCACGCGGCTGCATCACTTCGTGCTTGCTTCAGACGCGTTCATCGTCGCGCCGGGTGGTATCGGCACCGTTCTGGAGACGATGATGATCTGGCAGTTGCTTCAGGTGCATCATCTGGAAAAGACGCCGCTGATCATGGTGGGAAGGATGTGGCCCGGACTGATCGCGTGGGTGCGTCACGAGATGCTCGAGTTTGAGACGCCGTTGATGAACCCCGAGGACGGCGACATTCCGATTTGTGTGGCGAATGCCGACGAAGCGATCGAGATCATTCGCAACCACCGGGAACGGCGCGCACAAGCGGCGACTTCATGAATTGGGTTGCGTTCTGTATCGCGGGCGTTCGATGCCGAGCTTGCGCATCTTCGAACGCAGCGTGCTGGGATGGATGTTGAGCAATTCGGCGGCGCCGCCCGGCCCTTCGAGTTTCCAGTGCACGTTCTTCAACGTGCGAGTGATGACGTTGTACTCGGTTTGTTCGAGTGTCTCGCCTGCGACAACCAAATCTCCGAACGGCTCAGTCTTCATCGCATCTTTTTGCGACTCCAACTCCCTCGCCTGCGAGTCGAGATCGTCAATTAAACGAAGTGTCGGACCATGGGTGATGATCACCGCACGCTCGATAACGTTTCTCAGCTCGCGAATGTTACCCGGCCAGGGATAGTTTTTCAGCCTCGCCATGGTCTCGTGCGGAATCGCTTCAATTGTCTTTCCGAGCTTCTGGCCCAGTTGCTTGACCAGGTGCTTCACCAGCATGGGAATGTCTTCCTTGCGATCGCGCAGAGGCGGCAGCGTGATGGGAAAGATATTGAGCCGGTAGTACAGATCGGAACGGAAGTCGCCAACACGCACGGCGTCTTCGAGGTTGCGGTTCGTGGCCGCGATCACGCGCACGTCGACCTTCACGGTCTGCGCGCCGCCCACTCGATCAAACTCACCCTCTTCGAGCACGCGCAATAGCTTCGCTTGTAAGTCGAGCGGCAGCTCGCCCACTTCGTCGAGGAAGATAGTGCCACGGTTCGCGATTTCAAATCGTCCGATGCGTCGCGAGTCCGCGCCGGTGAACGCGCCCTTTTCGTAACCAAACAATTCGCTCTCGATGAGTGGACCGGGCAGAGCGGCGCAATTCACTTTCACCAGCGCATGGTTCTGTCGCGGGCTGAGCTTGTGAATCGCGTGGGCCAGCAGTTCCTTGCCCGTGCCTGTCTCGCCGAGGATCGTAACTGTCGTGTCGAGTGGCGCGACCTGCTCCGCCTGGTGCAACACTCGCCGGAGCGGCTCGCTGCGCCCGATGATCTCGCCGAAGTTGCTGGCGACGCGAACCTCTTCCTGCAAGTAGATGTTCTCCTGGTGGAGTTGATCCTTTAGTTGCTGAACTTCGGCGAGCGCGTTTCTCAACGACTGGTCCGCTGCCCGCCGCGTCGTGACATCGCGCACGATGGCGAGGATCTTGTCGCCGTCGCATCTGACCATCGAATTTTCATAAGCGCGCGTGTCCTCGGAAATGGCAACTCGTATTCCAGCACAACCGGTTGATCTGTTTTCATCACCTCCTCGAAAGCGCGATCAAATTTCTCCGCGACTTCCGGCGGCACGATTTCAGAGACTTTCTTGTTCATGAACTCATGCGGCTCCATGATCAGAAGTTCTCTACTCGCGTGATAGTCCAAAATAACGCCTTCCGGGTCCATCAGGAACATCATGTCCGGGATGGCATTCAGGATGGCCCGATTGCGTTCTTCACTCGCGTTGAGCGCCGCTTCGCGCCGTTGCAACTCGGCGCGTGCGCTTGCCTGTTCCAACTCCCACGGCAACTGATACAGATAGCCTGGCCGCTTGACGACCGAGCTTGAAGCGCCAAGCTTGAGTCCCTGCCGCGCCAACTCTTCGTCCGCCTCGTCACAAACGAGCACGACCGGTGTATTCAACGTGTTCTTGACGCTCAACTCTCTTACTACGTGTAGCCCGGACGGTTCGGCCAGTTGAAAGTCAAGGAGGACCGCGTCGTAACGCATTGCATCGTTTCGCAAACGCGAAAGAGCTTCAGCGCCGGTGTTTACGACCTCGAGGTAAATGTGATCGGCCTGCACGGCGAAGTGTTTGCGAGTGCTTTCGATTTCGACCTCGTTGGCTGCGGCAAACAAGACTCTGAGAGGGTTCAACCGCCGCGCGGCGTCGGCGCTGTAGTGATTGAACGCGCTCTCGAGTACCAGCGGAAGCCGATCGAGATAGCCCTTGCGTTTGACCACATAATCG
>DASTOZ010000525.1:0-4935 GCA_035762365.1 Pyrinomonadaceae bacterium
AATGCTGACTTGCTTGATGCCGACGATGCGTTCCCTCGGGACCAACTCGACGATGCGATCCACGAGAAGAAACGGATAGCGGTGTGGCAGGAGTTTTTGAATTGCCAGCGAATCGAGAACTGTTTCCATGCAGTGTGTCCGTGAATCCGTGAACAGAAAACACGGACATTACGATATCACTAGGGCGCGGCTGTCGCTGCGGTCACCGGGTTCTTGCTGTTGAACTCGGCGATGAACGCGCGGGTGATGTTTGTGCTTTCCGCGAAGTAAAGCAGCGGTACCTGCGACCCGTCGACGACGACGGTGATGCCCCGCGCCTTGGCAAAAGCTTCCAACGCCGTACCGATTTCTATTTGCAACGGCTGGAAAAGTTCATTGCGTCGCTTGTTGTACGCAGCCTGCGCGTCTTCGGCCCGGCGTTGAATGTCTTTCTTGAGCTGTTCAAGCTGATCGATCTTGGCTTGCAATGCGGGTTGGTCGATTGGCGTTCCGGCCGGCGCATCGCGAAGCTTGTTGATCTCGTTCTCGAGCGCCGTGGCGCGATTCTGCATCGCGGTGATCTCGTCTTTGAGCTTCTGGAACTCGCTGTTGAGTTTGTTCAGCACACTCGTGAATTTCAGGATGCCGTTCTTCGGATCCATGAACTCGTCGGTGTAAATGACCCCCATCTTGCTTGTCGGCAAGGCCACGGTTTGGGGGGCTGCCGATGTTGCTGCGGCAGGTGCTGTGGCGGCGGGGGTTGGCGACGGTCGCGGACCGGCTGCTCCGGGACGTGGTTGTTGAGCAACTGCGGAAGTGGCTAGCGCGACGAGGAGAAAAATGGGAAACAGGGATTTTCTAATCATGGGTTTTTGCCGCGAAGGGCCTCCCATGGGTGGAGGCCCCTGGCTCGATCAAGTTGTGAATCCGACTACGGCTGCGCTGGCGTTGTCGGAGCGGTCACCACGGCTGTCGCCGGGTTCTTGCTGTTGAACTCGGCGATGAAAGCACGAGTGATGTCGATGCTGTCTGCCGCGTAAGCGAAGGGAACGCTGCTGCCGTCGACGATCACGGTGATGCCGCGCGCCTTGGCGAAAGCTTCGAGCGCCGTGCCGATGTCCTTCTGCAACGGCATGAAGATCTCCTGGCGGCGTCTGTTGTAGGCCGCTTCGGCATCCTCGCCTTTGCGTTTGAACTCGAGATTGGCCTGGTCGAGTTGCTCTCTCTTCACGCGAATCGTGTTCGGGTCGGCAACTGCCTGCGTATCGGTAATCTCTTTGGTCAGGGTGTTGATTCTCGTTTGCAGACTCTGGAGCTCGGTCTTGCGCGGCTGAAACTCACGCTCGAGCGAGGTCATTAGACTGTTGAATTTGGCGATCCCTGTTTTCGAATCCAAAAACGCATCCGAATAGATCACCGCCATTTTGCTATCCGGTACGGCTACACTGGCAGGCGCCTGAGGCTGGGTTGCCGGCGCACCGGCCGGTGGTTTTTGTGTTTGTGCTGACGCGGAAACTGCGACAGTCGTCAGCAGGCCGACCGCAGCAAAAAAGCGAGCTATCTTCATGACTTCTAGAACTACTCCTTACGTTGAGGGTGGATGGGACATTCCCACTAATGACAAACTGCTTAGTGTCTGACAACCCACCCTGGGTTGGCTCAAATAATTAAAAGGTTCGTCCCACACTGAAGCGGATGACCTTCTTTTTTTCGTTAAAGAAAAACGGAAACCCGTCAATAATCTGATTCGGGCGGGCGTTGGGATTATACGCAAAGATCAAGCGAAACGGTACATTGATGACGGGTACCTGGACCCTGACTTCCATGCCTAAACTCGACCGGTAATCGCCGATACTGTCAAACAAACTCTGCGACAATCTGACGACGCTGTTCGTTTGCGCCTCGCCGCGGAGGAACACCGGCTGGAAGCCCCTGGGCAACAACGTTAGCGGGTTGATGTCGCCTGTTTGCGCTGCCTCGAGCTCCGCCTGGCTGACAATGCGATTGTCCCGCGCTACGAGACTCAGAAACGCCGACGACGCCAGGTTCGGGTTGTTGCACAACGCGATCGAACTCAAGCTGATCGGCACATTCTGGTTGAAACGTGGACAAGGGAACGCGCCGACGGTCGAAAGAAACGGCTGGTCCGGCAAAAACTCGCTGGAGAACGTCTGGTCGCTCTTCGTCCTGATATTGAACGCCGTACCGATGTCGGCAAATGCTGCCAGACTCACCGCGTCGCTAATGATCGGAATGCGGTACTCGAAGTTTCCAAGCAGTTGCGTATCGCCGCCGACTGACGTAAACGAACGCGGCAAAGCGGCCGGGTTGCTGCCGCCTGCTCCGGTGAACGTTCCCAGGGTGATTGCTGCCTGAGCGGGAAGTCCCGCAACC
The DNA here is from genome assembly GCA_035762365.1 of Pyrinomonadaceae bacterium. Lineage (GTDB taxonomy): Bacteria > Acidobacteriota > Blastocatellia > Pyrinomonadales > Pyrinomonadaceae > PSRF01. Next base: position 2,374 of record DASTOZ010000525.1, read on the forward strand.
TGTTGGACCGGACCCGCGCCAGTCGACGAGAACACGACGTTGCGCGACGTGATGAACGAATCGACCGGCGCAATCGGGCTGATCGAACGAACGTTATAACCGCGAATTGTAAACTCGTCGCCGAGGAAGTAACGCTCGAAGATCGGAACACCGTCGACGAACGCGAGCGAGTTGGCGTCTCTCACCTTATCCGTGATCGCAAAGCTGCCGACCGTTCCGGCGATGATGCGGAAACCGAAGACTTCAGGCCGCGGCGATTTCTTCCGGCGCACCGGGAAAAACTGCGTGTAGGAAATCGTCGGTTGATACGTTCTCACGTCGCCAAAGAGTCCGGCGACGGCGATCGCCGCTGATATCTCTCGGCCGCTCGTCGGGTCGATGCTCGCGTTACGCGTGTCGTACGAGAACGTCGTCGTGATGCGGCTCGTCAGAATGTTTGGCTGACGATAAATGACGGGAATGAACGTTTGACTGCTCGGATCGTTGTTGCCCTCGGGATCCTTCACGGACGAGAGCGACAACTGGTACGAGGCGCCGACGCGTGAAAACTGTGTAAACCTGCGCTTGCGATAGAACTCCGAAAGCGGCGCGCTGACGTAGACCGAGCCGCCGTACGAGTCGCGAGTGAACAGGTTCTGCTCGTCAACGTCCTGGAAGTTGAACGACTGGTTCAGTAGATCCTGCTGCGCTTCGACGTTCTGCGAAAGGAACGTGCCCTCGCCGAAGAACTTCTGCGAAAAAGCGAACACCGAGAAGCCCGCGCTGATCGGCCGGTCTTTGATGTATGGCTCAGTGAATGAAAACTGGAACGAGCGCTGACGGTTGCCGGCTGCGAGCACGAATGAAAGCACCTCGCCGCGTCCGAGCAGATTGTTGGTCGAGTATTCGAGTCCGAAGAACGAACCGCCGATACCCGAGATGCCGCCGTTGAATGAGATCTGCTGGCGTCCGCGTTCGCTGACTTTCAGCGACAGATCGACAGTCGCTTCTTCGTCGTTGGTGCGACGATCGACGTCTTTGTCTTTATCGATCGGGTTGAAGTAGCCAAGCTGATTGAGTTTGACAACGGAGTATTCCCAATACGCGTCGTTGTAGATGTCGCCTTCGTTGATCAGCACTTCGCGGCGCAACACGTTGTCGCGCGTGAATGTGTTGCCGACGAACTCGAGTCGTCGCAGTGTGAACTGTTTGCCTTCCTCGATCGTGACCGTGAAATCGACGATGCCTTCGTTTGGATTCTGCGGATTGTCGTGGAAGGTCGGGACCGGTTCTGCCGTGTACTCGATGAAACCCTGCTGGCCGTAAAACTTCTTCAGGTTCTCGAAAAGACCCTTGGTGACTTTTTCGCCGTCGGCGATGTCGCCCTTGTTCAGACCGATAACGGCACGGATCTGCTGTTCCGAGAAGATCGAGTTGCCTTCGACTTTGAACTCGCCAAGACGATAGACCTTGCCTTCGATGATCGGAACTGTGATTCGCAGGCCCTCGTCCACGGACGAGAGGAACGGCAACGGAAGAATCGGGAAGCCGGTACGGCGCTCGCCAATGCTCTCGATGCGCGGCTCACCGTGACGCGCCTGAAGGTAACCCTTCGACCGCATGTAGTTGTCGACAAGACGCAGGTCGTATTCAAGCTTTTCGCGGTGCAGAATATCGGAGCTCTTGAACCGCGTGATCAGGCCTGCTTCTTTGACGTACTTCATCGCGCCGCGAAGCTGGCCGTCGCTGAAGTTGGTGTTGCCTTCAAAATGGATTTCGACGACGCGAACGCGATCGCCTTCTGAAACCTTGAAGTTCACCGCCAGCGAAGTAGCCGAAACCTCTTCCGTCTCGACTTCGACAACCGCGTTCGGGTGACCGCTCTCGGAGAGAAGCTCCTTGATCACTCGCTGGGCGGTGCGAATCTTGACCGGGTCGTAGATGTTTTCCTTGGAGACCCCGACGCGCCGTTCGCGAAATGCCTTGAGTACGTCCGATTCCTGCACGCTCTTTAGACCGTCAAATGTCAGGTCGCGGATGATCGGAAGTTCTTTAACTTCGAAAATAACGTTCACGCCGCCGCGCGGACCGTTCTCTGTAAACACGCGGGTCGCGGTCTTGTCGAAGAAGGTCAGTGAAAGCAGCGTTTGATAATCGCGTTGGACCTGGGCCTCGTTGTACGGATCGCCGGCCCTGGTTTGAATGTAGTAAAGGATGTCGTCTTTTCGCAGACGGCGGTTACCGATGATGTCGACGTTTTCAACGAGACGTTGCGGTTGGGTTTGCTGGGCTCCAGCCTGTCCGGCGGCGGCAACGATCGTGATGAGTCCAGCGAATAAGGCGAAAAAGAAGAGCCAAAGCGCGCGATATGAGTGCATAGGCACCAAATTCCCTCAGTAGTTCTTGCCGGGCCTCAGAAACTTCGGGGAGCTTATGAGTGAAATACTAATCCGAGACAGAAAATTATAGGTAAAAGTCCCGCTGCTGAACTGGGTCGAAGACAGCAAGTTTGATTCCGTCTCAATAGAGCCAGTTGCCAGCTTTTAAGCAGCAAAGTGGCGCATTATAAGGCAAAAAAGGGGA
>DASTOZ010000526.1:0-5560 GCA_035762365.1 Pyrinomonadaceae bacterium
TCGATGCGGTGCGTAACATCGGTGTCTCCGGTGGGACCATCAAAATGATCACGAGCGCCGGGTTGAACGGCCGCACGGTGATCGATGCAAAAGGTCTCGTCGTCGCGCCGGGCTTCATCGATCTTCATCAGCACGGTCAGAATGAAGAGAACTACCGCTTCAAAGTGATGGACGGAGTGACGACGGCGCTCGAGTTGGAGGTCGGCGCCGGTGACGTGGATCGTTGGTACGCGGAACGTCACGGCAAGGCGACGATCAACTACGGCGTGAGCATTGGCCACCTTGCCGCGAGAATGGCTGCGATGCACGACAAGGCCGAGTTTCTGCCGAGCGGGCAAGCTGCGAAACGCGCGGCGACGGATACTGAAATCGCGGCGATGAAAACGCATATCGAACAAGGGCTTCGACGCGGCGCCGTTGCGGTCGGCTTCGGCATTCAATACACGCCGAACGCGTCACACTGGGAGATCCTCGAGATGTTTCGCGTGGCAGCGCGGTTCGGAGCGTCGTGTCACGTTCACATGCGCAACGCTGGCGTGAAAGAACCTGCGAGCAGCACCCAGGCTCTCGAAGAAGTTCTCGCTGCCGCTGCGATCACGGGCGCGCCGTTGCACGTGGTCCATATTCAGAGCACCGGCGGCAAAGCCACGCCGAAGTTGCTCCAAATGATCGCGGAGGCGCGGTCGCGCAATCTCGACGTCACGACCGAGTGTTACCCGTACATCGCCGGGATGACCGACATCAAGTCGGCGATCTTCGACGAGGGTTGGCAGGAAGTTTTTGACATCGACTATGGCGACTTGCAGTGGGCCGCGACCGGTGAACGACTAACGAAAGAAAGCTTCGAGCGTTATCGAAAGACCGGCGGAATGGTCGCGGTGTTTTCGATGACCGAGGAGATCGTCGAGAATGGGCTGGCGAATCCGTTGACGATGATCGCGAGCGACGGAATCCTGGACCACGGCAAGGGACACCCACGCACGGCGGGCGCCTACACGCGCGTGCTGGGGAGGTACGTTCGGGAACGAGGAACGTTGAGCTTGATGGACGCGCTACGAAAGATGACGCTGATGCCCGCGCAGCGACTCGAGCGACGCGTACCGTCGATGAAGAACAAGGGGCGGGTCCGTGTCGGCGCTGACGCGGATCTGGTCTGCTTCGACGCCACTCGCGTAATCGATCGATCCACCTACGACGAACCGGCGAAGTACGCGGAGGGCGTCAAGTATGTTTTGGTGAACGGTGCGCTCGTGGTCAAGAATGGCGAACTGCAAACGGGCGCCTATCCCGGCCGTCCTGTGCGTGCGCCGTTTTAAGTACAAGAACCGCGACAACTAACCAACCGAACAGGAAATTCGAAGTCGCTGTTTCCACCAGGTGGGCCATACGTACTTCGGCGGGCATCAATGGATTCGGTATCAGCAACTGCGAACTGCCCATCGCGAACAACAGCGCCACTGCCAAACCCGCTTCCCACCATTTGCCCCTCATCATTTTGATCACCGGCAGGGCAATCAGTGTCCACAGCAAACCGCGCGCGATCTGAAGCAGAAACAGCCGTGGCTCGGTGCGCAGTACGTTTCCCATCTGAGCTATGAAGCTGCCCGGATCGTTACCGCCGTAATAGACACGCACTGCCTCACTCTGCCACGCAATGAAATAGCCAAACGTGAAATAGATCGCGACGTACGCAATCGCGACGATCGACAGTCGCACCATCCACGAGCTTGCGGGCATTTTCAATCGTCCGTCGTAGAACGCGTCATACGTTCGCGACCTCCACTTGCCGAGAATCAACACGGCAAGCGGCGAAAACACCGCGGCAACGATCAGACCGGCGACGAAAAGGCGGGGTAGCATGCCGGGTGGCAGGCGCGTGACGAAATATGCAGTCTCGATCTGCGGCATCAACGTGCTGACGCCATACAAGACAAAGAACACCGCGACAATCAGTTTCCAACCACTCCAGCGAGAACGGCGTATGACGTAAGTCAAAACTACCGAATGGACCAGGCTAACGACGAGCAGGGCCAGAAGAGTTGCGCCGGCATCCGCTGGTGCAGGTTGTTCCGTCGTGGTCGAAAGCAGCGCCCCTGACACAACAACAAAACACACGAAGTAGACGAGCGTGACCGCCAGGAGACGAATTGCGGTTGTGATTGCGAATTTCATAGCGGGAGTCTTGCAGCGTAATACTGCATCTCCCGCTGATTAGTTTCGGGTTTTCTTTGCCTTAACCTACTGGTAAGGTTCGATACTCATCACGTGGTCGCGTTTGTAGATCCGACCCTGTGTTCAAACTCGTATGACTGCGGCAAATGAAAACATTTCGCAATTTTGTGAAGCGTCTTCGTTCTAGAGTTGAAGTGCTGAAAAGTGACAAGCCTGGTTTGATACTGCTGCTGGCGTGCTGCGTCTCACTCCTTTTGTGTGCGCGGCTTGGCGGGACCGCGCGCTCAGTTGCGCCGGCGTCCGGGTGCGTCTCGGACGCGCCGCAGGCGGTTTGTGTTTATTCCGACAATGCGAACGACCCGTGGAACCGCATCTTCCGTGTGTTGTTTACCAGCAACTTTCAGGTCCGCATTTCCGACGGCTTTCCCGAAGCCGCTCCCTTCGATCCTTTTTACGTTCGCATGGGATCGTTCCCGATTCTTCTGAGCAGATTGCCGTTCAGCAGGTTTGAGCTCGGCGACCGTGCCATCGAGCCGGTTTATCCGGCGTTTTTCTCCAACGAAAGACCGCGGCAGGTATTGTCAGAACAGGCCTCGACCGAACTCACGGCCGCGCTCCAACTCGCGCTCAACGAAAACAAGATTCGATCGCCAATCGAACGCGCGCTGATGCAGGCTGACGCGTGGGCCGCGTATGACATCGTTTATGAGAAGGGTGTCGAATCAGGAGTAGACACTCAGGAACGCAAGCCCGCACTTCTGAGTCTCTTGCGGCGGTTTATTCGAAAACTGGCGTTGACAACTAACGAGATGAAGACGCTTCGGAACAACTATCTCGACGCAGTCAATGAAAGCAAAGTGCCGAAGTTGTTCTCGCCGGAAAGCGGTTGGTTGGAGATCGAGTTGCTGCCGGATCGTTCACACGATTACGCCGCGGATTTTCGACGTGCTACGCGAGTGTTTGTGAAGCCACGGACGAAGCCCGCGAATCCACGTCAGTTCGTCGAGAGCCTCAAGTACAACAAACATCACGACCAGGTAGAGGCGGTCGCGCTCGTTATGCAGAACCTTTTGATCGATACCGCGGGCCGAGTCGTTCCTTCACCTCTGTTCGCCGAGGCCCAGTTTCGGTTTTTCAAGAATGATCCGAGGACAGGAGCTGTTTCTGCGGAGCCGCTACAGTTAGAACTGAGCCGGCGAAAGTTGTTGACCGAGCCGTCATCAGGTGGGTTTGTCGAGTACTCACCTGCGAGCCCGGCGTTTCTCACTTCGTCGGGTAATGACTTCAATTTTGCGAGCTGGATTGACGAAGCTAAGGCGGTAGTGATGGTGCCGTTGCGTGTTCGTTGCACCCAATGTCACAACCGTTCGTTGGCGACGATAATGACTTACTCAATCCATTACATTCCGCCCGTTCCCACGACGCGCGTGCTAAATCCATTGGACCAGGAGCACGCGCGTTACGTGGCACGCCGAAAAGAAGAACGGGCAGACTTCAAGTCGCTGATCGCGGGACGATGATCGCTCCAGCGCTCCAGTGTTCAGCTTATCGACTGCGACAGGTACCAAGTGTTGCCGAACTCGTCGTTGACCCATGCCATTCGCTCACCGTACGGCTGGTCCGCCGGCGCCATAGCCGAGGTCGCGCCTGCCTTCAGCGCCTGTTGATACGTGGCGTCGACGTCTTCCACGAACATGTAGATGGCTGATTGCATCGGCTGCCACTGATCGTGGGCTTCACCCATCTCCACGATTGCGTCGCCGATGCGCACCTTCGCGTGGTACACAAACCCCTCGTTAGACTGATGTCGCTCGACCACCTGGGCTCCGAATGCCTTCTCGAGGAAGTCGATGAACTTCGGCGCGCCCACGGGATGGAAGTAGAGCGTGACCATGTGCAGGTCGGGAACCGGCGACTGATCAAAACGTTGCGCGATGTACCACTCGTTGCCGCCGACGTCTTTCACGCCGGCGCTGCGTTCGCCGTATTCCTGGTCCGCCGGAGCGGCCAGCGATGTTGCACCGGCGGCGACTGCACGCGCGTAGACGTCGTCCACGTTTGGAACGTAGAGATGAATTGCCGCCGGTTTGGTGTCAAAGCCTGGACCACCTCCGATGAAAACTTTCGAATCTCCAATCGTGAGTTCGCAGTGCAGTCCTCCCGCCGAGCCGGTAGCGCGGAACGATTCGACCGCTCCGAACGCCTCCTTCACGAAGTCAACCAATTCAACCGCAGGCTGCACCGTTAGATACGGGTTGACCGTGTGCAACCCCTCGCGTTTGAGCTTCTTAGGCTCCGGCTTACTCTCATGCCCGGCCAGAAACTCGTCGAAGGCATTTTGCAAGTCGGCGACTGGAATGTCCTTCTGATGCGTAGCCACCACCCACGTGTAACCAAAGGGATCCACCAGTTGTCCGGTACGATCGCCATAAAACTGATCTGCTACGGGTCGGGCCAGGTTCGCGCCTTCGGCCACCGCGCGCTCCGCAAACTGGTCCACATCCGGAACGTACAGGTGAAGCTTGATGGGCGAGCCGCCGAGTGTTTCAGCGCTGATCGCACCGTAATCGGGATACTCGTCGGCGATCATGAACATTGCTTCGCCGATCTTGAGTTCGGCGTGACCGATCTTTCCGCTCGGTTCGGCAAGGCGCATCAACTCGGTCGCGCCGAATGCGCGTTTGTAGAAGTCGATTGCGGCCGCGGCATCGCGATAGGTGAGATATGGAGTAATCGTCTGTGACGGTTGCGGTGTCGATTCGATCTGTTTGGTTGCGGTGCTCATGTCGTCCGTGCCTCCTGGTTGTTCCTTCAGCCGTTCCTTCAACGAACTGCGAAACTCTTGCGACGGCAAGCCGTGCAATTCGCGCGCAACGGCTACGAGTTCAGCCAACTCACGATCCGCGTCATTCACCGCGGGTTCGCGTTTCGCGAGCAACGCGGTAACAGCGTCGTCAAGTTGATCGATGATGGAACGTTCAGCCATTTACTTAAACTCACCTATTCGCGCAATCGTGTCCGAAGAGTTTCCAAACCACGAAATTGAAGTTGCTTGATCGCGCCTTCGCTGCGATCGAGTTCGGAGGCGATTTCGCGAATGCTCTTTTCCTCCGCGAAACGCAGGAGGATCACTTTGCGCTGGTCGTCCGGCAGCGCTTCAACCGCGCGGAAGAGCCGTGCGCGACGTTCTACTTGTTCGAGATCCACATCCACAGCAAGATTGGTCGCCAACTCGGTTTCCGCCACCTCGCGTGACTGCTTTCGCGCCTGGTCAGCGATTGCGTTTGCGGCAATCCGGTAGAGCCAGGTGACGAACGGCGCGCCACGCCATTTGAACTTGCCGATGTTCGCCAGGGCTTGTTGAAAAACGTGCGCGGTGAGATCCTGT
>DASTOZ010000527.1:0-4289 GCA_035762365.1 Pyrinomonadaceae bacterium
GGCGTTTCCTCATCGGTGGCTCAAAATATCCGCATACTTTTCCGTGGCTCCCCAATATCTGGTACATCCAGCACGTTCCTCCGGCGAGCCATGCAAACTTCTATTGCTCTTCATTGCTCACGTTGAACCTGACGCGCGCGACGATGGCGCGGATGGGTTACTGTCCGTCGGGTCGTCTGTTTGAAGCAGCAGCGTGCGGCGCCGCGATCGTCTCCGATTGCTGGAACGGACTGAGTGATTTCTTCAAACCGGGCGAAGAAGTGCTCGTGGTCCATGACCTCGAGGAAACGATCGCAGCGATAACTCTGTCGCGCGCCGAACTGAGAAAGATCGGCGCGGCGGCGCGCCAGCGGGCATTGGACCAACACACCGCGGTGCATCGAGCAATCGAAATGGAGTCAATCTTTGATCAGGCGTTCTGCCGCGAACCCGTGCCGGCGGTCCAGGACATGAGCGTCAGCGTGGGAGGGTAAATCCGTGTGGGGAATTGTTCCCGCGGCAGGGACAGGCAGTCGCATTCAGCCGCTCGCGTTCTCGAAAGAACTGTTGCCGGTGGGTAGCCGCAGCGAAAACGGTGTCGAGCGTCCGCGTGCGGTCAGCGAGTATTTGATCGAGCGTATGGTGAAGGGGGGCGCCGACAAGATCTGTTTCGTCGTCTCGCCGGGAAAGTCGGACATCGTCGAATACTTCGGCGGCGAGATTTCGTCCACGCATGTTTGTTACACGGTGCAGCACAATCCCGTTGGGCTGTGCGACGCGATCTTTCGCGCACGCCCGTTGATTGCGCCGGACGAGGTCGTAATCATCGGTTTGCCTGACACGATCTGGTTTCCGATCGACGGTTTCAACGCGCTTCCCGACGATTTGCTTTCGTTTCTCGCGTTTCCGGTCAATCGGCCGGAGCTCTTCGACGCCGTCGTGTCTGACGACAACGGCATGGTCCAGGAGATCCAGGTGAAGCAACTGAACGCGGCATCGAACTGGATCTGGGGCGCCATGAAAATGCCCGGTGCGATTCTCCATGAGCTGCACGCGTTGTGGGAGCGACGCGATCGACAGGATGAGTATCTCGGAACGTTGGTGAATGCGTATCTGGCGGAGGGCGGACACGCGCGCTCGGTGCGCGCCGGTGAAGTATACGTCGACGTGGGAACGTTGCATGGCTATCGCGAGGCGATTCGAGTGCTGAACATCGAAGTGTAACCAGGAAATGGAAAACATACTTTCGCCGGATCAAATTCGTCGACGCGTACAGGAGCTGGGTCAATGGTTTCACAATCTCGATCTACACGGAGTGAAGACAGCGCCGGACCACTTTCTCGGCGATTACCCGAACACGAAATGGCAACGCTTCGCGAATGCACTGCCCCAGGACCTCCGCGGCCGGACGGTTCTCGACGTCGGGTGCAACGCCGGCTTCTACTCAATCCAGATGAAGCTGCGCGGCGCCGACAGAGTCGTCGGCGTTGATACGGACGACGCTTACCTGGCCCAGGCGCGATTTGCCGCCGACGTCAGCGGCGTCGACATCGACTTTCGTCGCCTGTCGGTTTATCAGCTTCACCAACTGGGGGATAAGTTTGATCTGGTTCTGTTTCTCGGCGTCTTGTATCACCTGCGGCATCCGTTGCTGGCGCTCGACATGTTGCACGAGTATGCGGTGAAAGACGTGCTGGTGATCCAGTCGATGTTGCGCGGCAGTGAATCCGTCGCCGAAGTAGAAGACGACTACGAGTTTTGGGAGCAGGAGATCTTTAACGATCAAAAGTTTCCGCAGATGTACTTTATCGAGCAGCGGTTTAGCGGTGATCCGACGAACTGGTGGATTCCAAATCGCGCGTGTCTTGAAGCGATGTTGCGGAGCGCGAACTTCGAAATCGTCGCGCATCCGGAGACAGAGGTTTTCATTTGCCGGACGAAGGAACATCGCGGCGTTCTCGATCCGGCGGATGAGTTGAAGGAGATTCAAAGTGATCGAAGCGGTAATGTTCTGGAACGAGCCGAATAACAAGTCGCACTGGGACTTCGACATCGATCCGGAGTGGAGCAAGTTCGCCGAGATGATCAAACTCGCAACGGATGCTGTCGCCGCGGAGAATCCTCGTCTGACGCGCGTGCTTGGCGGTATCTCGCCAATCGATCCGTGGTTCATTCAGAATCTCGAAACAAAAGGCGCGCTCGAGCAGATCGACGTCGTGGCGTTGCACGGTTTTCCGCTCGACTGGAACCATTGGACCATCGACGAATGGCCGGACAAGATTCAGGAGATACGCAACGTTACGAAGCTTCCGATCTGGATCTCGGAAGTGGGCGCATCGAGCTTCGGCGCGGAAGAGGTGCAGGAGTTTGGATTGAAGCGTTCGGCGGAGCTTTTGATCGGCCAGGCGCCGCGTATTCATTGGTACAGTCTCTACGATCTGCCAAAGACGTGGCCCGCGACGACGCGTCATCGCGAAGCTGAAGGCTCTTCTTACTACCGTCATTTCCACATGGGGCTCCTGGATGAAGACGGAACGCCCAAACGCGCGCTCGCGCATTTCAGCGACTACACGCCGGAGCTCGGGATCTGCCAGTGGTTTCATTTCGAGGACCACCGGCTCGACGACGCTGCCGCGTGGTTGAAGCGACTCGGAGTGAAGTACGTGCGGACCGGGCTGAGCTGGTCCGACACCTGCCGTCCGAATTACGAGCAATGGTTCGATCGGATCGTCAAAACGCTCGAACCGTTTGACGTGACGATCACGTTCTGTTTCACGCCTGATTGCGAAGGGATCGCGCCTCACCACACGAGCGCGCCACGCGTCCTCGCGAACTATGCTGACTTCTGCGCGCGCATGGTTCGTCGTTACGCGGCGTGAAATCGTGTGTTAAATTCCGTTCTCGATGAAAACAATCCTGCTTGTTGTCTTGTTGTGTGTCTTTGTGCCGTCGGGCGTTGTTGAGGCTCAGCAGCTTGGCGTGATACAGAACACCGCCGCGCGCAAGACGATCAGTCTCGACGGGCCCTGGCAAACGATCGTCGATCCTTACGAGTCGGGGTTTTATGACTATCGATACCAGCCGAGCGCGAATGGCTATTTCAAGAACGCGAAGCCACGAACCCAAAGCGAACTGATCGAGTATGACTTCGACAAATCCGCGACGTTGAAGGTGCCGGGTGATTGGAACACGCAGTCAGACCAGTTGTTCTTTTACGAAGGGACGGTTTGGTACAAGAAGTCGTTCAATTATCAGTCGCACGGCGATGCGCGGCTCTTCGTGTATTTCGGCGCGGCGAACTACGTCGCTGATGTTTATCTGAACGGTGAGAAGATCGGGCGGCATGAAGGCGGGTTTACGCCGTTCAATTTCGAAATAACGAGGTTCGTTCGCGATACGGAGAATTTTCTCGTCGTCAAAGTTGATAACAAGCGGCGGCGTGATGCGGTGCCCACGTTGATGACGGATTGGTGGAACTACGGCGGACTCACGCGCCAGGTTGCGCTGATCGAAACGCCGTCGACGTTCGTTCACGACTATTTTATTCAGCTCGAGAAAGGGACGTTGGATCGCGTTCGCGGATGGGTGCGGTTGGCTGGCTCGCGTCGTGGGCAGCGCGTCACGGTTCGCATTCCTGAAGCCGGAATTAGTCAATCTTTTGCCACTGACGAGAATGGATACGCGGCGATCGATTTTCGGGCGAGTCTGAAGTTGTGGTCGCCGGAGGACCCGAAGCTGTACGACGTTGTTGTTGAAGCGGAAACGGACCAGGTGCGAGACCAGATCGGGTTTCGCAGTATTGAAACACGCGGCACGGAGATCTTGTTGAATGGGCGGCCGATCTTCCTGCGCGGGATCTGCATTCATGAGGAGGCGCCGTTTCGTGGTGGGCGCGCATCGAGTCGTGAAGATGCGCAGACGTTGCTTGGTTGGGCGAAGGAGCTCGGCGCGAATTTCGTCCGGTTGGCCCACTATCCGCATAACGAGTTGACGATTCGCGAGGCTGACAGGATGGGCATACTGCTGTGGTCGGAGATTCCTGTCTATTGGACCATCCTGTGGGAGAATCCGGCGACGCTGGAGAACGCGCGCAATCAGTTGAGCGAAATGATCGCGCGCGACAAGAACCGGGCAGCGGTTGTGATCTGGTCCGTTGCGAATGAAACTCCGCTGAGCGACGCGCGATTGTCGTTTTTGAAGGAGCTCGTTACGCACGCGCGCAGTCTCGATCCAGGCCGCCTGGTTTCCGCTGCGATGGAGCGTCATTACATCAATCCCACGACGCAGATGATCGACGATCCGCTTGGTGA
>DASTOZ010000528.1:0-2895 GCA_035762365.1 Pyrinomonadaceae bacterium
CCCGTCCGAGCGCTTCGGTCGACTCGACTCGAGAGCGAAGTATCTCGTCACAATGATCGGGAGTCTTCACACAGTCGACCGTGCGTCCCGCGAGATTCACGATCGCAGCGGCGCCATCGAGATGCCGTACCCACTCACCAACCGTCCGCGCGTCCCAGACAGCATGTGGCCAGCGCTCCGCGCCGTTCCCCCGATGCCGCGACATCACCACGACATCCCACCCCAACTCCGTCAGGCGCCGCGCAAGATTACTCCCTAAAAACCCCGTACCCCCGGCAATCACCACCCGCCCCATCGGTGTCATGTTAGTGTCCGCTGTATGTGCATGATTGGGCCAACCGCGCGTAGTATATCGTCATTCGCCAGGAAAATTTGGAATTAGGCCTTACCTAAATTGGTGGCCGGAAATGAACAATCCACCAACTGTCGTGGGTGGAATTTCTGTTTTGCTCAGCAGTTCATCGCGAAGCAATCTGAGATTGCCCGGCCGACAGAACGGTGGCACAATCGCTCTTGCTCACTCTCCCAAAGCTTAAGCTGGTCTCCGTAAAATTCCCGACCACCAGCGAAACAAAACGCGCCGTTCGCGGTGAGGGCAGGGACTGTCGCGCCGCCAAATGAGGGTTTCATGAATAACCGGACGATTATGGTCGTCGAAGATTACGACGACACACGAATGCTGCTGAGGGCAGGCCTCGAACGCCTCGGGTACAACGTGCTCGAAGCTTGCAACGGACAGGAAGCCGTGGACATCGCCGACCGCGAGCGCCCCGACCTGATACTGATGGATCTCGATCTCCCGATCCTCGACGGCATCGCCGCTACTCAGTGCATTCGTCAAAGACCCGAACTCGAGGGCGTGCCAATTGTCGCGGTAACTGCCTATCCGATGTCTTACTCACATGTCAAAGCCTTCGCCAAAGGATGCGACGAATACATGCGCAAGCCCATCGACATGTCCGAACTGGAGCAACTCGTGAATCGCTACCTGCCCACAAGTTGATCAAAAGAGACAAAGCAGATCGATTCCGCTATCATTGCGCCATCCTCAACTCTTGAAAGGCGCGCTCATATGTTCTCCTCAACTCTCAAAGTCGCCGGATGCCTGGTTGCTCTTTGCCTCATCGTCCACGCTCAGAATCCAGCACAGAAAGCACAGAGCGGCAGCAGCAGCATTAGCGGTAAGGTCACGATGAAAGGCAGTGGTGTTCCCGGCATCCTGATCGGCGCCCGTCAGGCGCAGCAGTCACCTCGCGGCGTCCCACCGCCGATAGCGACAACCGATCAGCAGGGCAATTACAAGCTGTCAAATCTGGCGCCGGGGCAATATGAGATTGTGACTGGCGCGCCGCAGTTCGTTCTGACCAGCACTGAGCCGATCAGGCGACTGATCGTCGGCGAAGGCGAGACGATCGAGAATATCGACTTCACGCTCGTACGCGGCGGCGTCATCACCGGAAAGGTGGTCGATGCAGACGGAAAACCGGTAATTGACGAACAGATTGAAGTCTTTCCGGCGGGCCACATGGGAACGGCCATGCCCTACACCTTCACAACGATCGGCACCGACGATCGCGGCATCTACCGCATCTTTGGTCTGGCGCCCGGCAAGTACAAAGTCGCCGCCGGCTCACCTGAAGATCGGATGACCTTCGGCCGCATACTCGGCGCTGTTTACACGCGAACATACTACCCATCCGTCGGCGACGAAACGAAGGCTACTGTGATCGAGGTTGGCGAGGGAAGTGAGGTGACGAACATCGACATCACACTTCGTCGAACGCAGCCTACCTTCACGGTTACAGCACGAGTGGTCGACGCCGAAACGGGCAAGCCGATCCCCGACGCAACATGGGGGCTGGAGAAGTTTCGCGAGAACGGAAGCTTCGCGACGAGCGGCATGCCTTCGAACCAGCAGGGCGAGATCAAGTTCGAGAACATCACGCCGGGAAAATATGCATTGTTTGTGGTGTCAACAATCGGGCGCGACGCTTTCTCCGAACCCGTACACTTTGAAGTCGTGGACCAGGACATCAAGGACCTGGTTGTCAAAACTTCATCCGGCAGCAGCATAGCAGGCACGATTGTCTTCGAGGGCGTGAACGAAAAGGTCCGCCCGAACTTCGCTGAAGTGATGCTCTACGTGCACAGCATGAGCAACGAGGACACTGGGTCGAGCATGGGCTCAGCACCGCAGGCGATGATCAGCCCCGACGGAAGTTTCAGAGTGGGCGGCTTACGATCGGGCACGCTGCATTTCTCGATCTGGGTTCACCGCAAGGGCACGGCAAATGAGTATGAAGTTGCTCGCGTGGAACGCGATGGCGTGGTAGTGCCGAACTTCGAAATCAAAGCTCGAGATCAAATCAAGAACCTGCGTTTGATTGTGAGATCACGCACCGGGCGGATTCGCGGCGTGTTGAAGTTCGAAAACGGCCAGCTCCCAGGTTCGAGAGTGTATATATCCGCGAAGAGAGTGGGGGACGAAAACTTCGAGACACCACTGCAAGTGGACGATCGGGGCCGGTTTATTTCTGAAGGTCTGGCCGCGGGTGTTTACGAGCTGCGGGTGCTTGCGTATGGTTCGGGTCCCCTGCCGGCACAAGCGAAACAGCAAGTCGTCGTTTCGGACAATCAGGTGAGTGAAGTAACGCTGACCGTGGATCTGAAGGCCGATCCTCGTCAGGAAAAGCCGTAATTCCGCGACTACGAATTACACACGAACGGGGTGGCCCATTCGAGAGCCACCCCTTTTCCGTGTTTAGTG
This sequence comes from Pyrinomonadaceae bacterium, assembly GCA_035762365.1. Classification (GTDB taxonomy): domain Bacteria; phylum Acidobacteriota; class Blastocatellia; order Pyrinomonadales; family Pyrinomonadaceae; genus PSRF01. The sequence goes on from DASTOZ010000528.1 coordinate 2,768, forward strand.
ATTACCTGCGACGACGCGAAGAATTAGCTGCGCGCAATCTGCGGACTTCCCGTTTGAGATCCTGGATCTCTTTCTGTTGCTCCTTGATCGCGTTCAGCATGGTCCAGATGATCGGATCGCTGTTGAGC
>DASTOZ010000529.1:0-3615 GCA_035762365.1 Pyrinomonadaceae bacterium
CGTCCCGAGGTTTACAACGAGAAAGCCGCTGTCGACGCGTGGCAGCGCACAGTTGATTTCCTGCACAAGCATCTTGGTGAAGAGTTAGTAAAACACGGGTCTGCGTGATCCGTGTCTCCTGTTAGTACCTAAACAGCTTTAACACTAATCGAGAAAGAGGACGCCCTTTCCTATGACTACCTCTGCGTGCTCCGGTCTACTGTTTCTGCTTTCACTGTTAGTCGTCTGTCCTGTTGGCGTTATGGCCCAACAACCGTCTCCGTCTCCATCGCCATCTGCTTCGGTGGCGTCATCGCCGAGTCCGAGTGCCAGCGCGACACCCACGCCGGACGCATCGCCAACGCCGCGCGATCCGATGTCGACGCCGACGTTCAACGGCCTCCGCCTGCGTTCGATTGGACCAGCTTTCACGTCCGGACGCGTCGTCGGCTTCGCGATCGATCCGAACAACGCGACGCGCTATTACGTCGCCGTCGCTTCAGGCGGCGTCTGGAAAACGACTAACGCCGGCGTCACGTGGACTCCCATCTTCGACAACGAAGCGTCGTACTCGATTGGCGCCATCGCCGTCGATCCGAAAAACTTTTTGACCGTTTGGGTGGGCACTGGCGAGAACAACAGCCAGCGGAGCGTGTCGTACGGCAGCGGCCTTTACAAATCTGATGACGGCGGTCGCAGTTGGCGCAACGTTGGTCTCAAGACTTCCGAACACATCGGCCGCATCGCAATCGATCCGAAAGACTCGAACATCGTTTACGTCGCGTCGCAGGGACCGCTGTGGGGACCCGGCGGCGAACGCGGTTTGTTCAAAACTACGGACGGCGGTAAGACGTGGAAGAACATTCTCAACATCAGCGAGAACACCGGTGTCACTGACGTCGTGATCGATCCGAACGATCCGAACACGCTCTACTGCGCTTCGTACCAACGGCGGCGTCACATGTGGACGCTCATCAACGGTGGTCCGGAAAGCGCGATCTACAAATCGACTGACGCCGGTGCAACGTGGAACAAGTTGCGCGCCGGCTTGCCCAACGTCGATCTCGGACGCGTCGGCCTCGCGATTTCGCCGGTCGATTCAAACGTGATTTACGCCACTGTCGAAGCAGCAGATCGCCGCGGCGGAATCTTTCGTTCCAGCGATCGCGGCAGTAGCTGGGAACGGCGCAACGAGTTTGACACGACCGCGATGTACTACGCGCGCATTGTCGCCGATCCGAAGGAAGTCGATCGCATTTACGTGATGAACGTCTTTCTGATGGTTTCCGACGATGGCGGCCGCACGCTGCGACGACTCGGCGAGCGGAACAAGCACGTCGACAATCACGACATCTGGATCGATCCAAACAACACCGACCATTATCTCGTCGGCTGCGATGGCGGCATCTACGAGAGCTTCGATCGTGGTCAGACATGGGACTTCAAACAGAACCTTCCGGTGGCCCAGTTTTACGACGTCACCACTGACAATGCGAAACCTTTCTACAACGTTTACGGCGGCACGCAGGACAACTTCAGCTTTGGTGGTCCATCGCGAACACGCAGCGCGTCGGGTATCACGAATGCTGACTGGTTTGTTACGAACGGCGGCGACGGTTTTCGTTCGCAGGTCGATCCGGAAGACCCGGACACGATCTACTCCGAATCGCAGAACGGCGGACTCGCTCGTTTCGACAAGCGCACGGGCCAAAGAATTGGTATTCAACCGCAGCCCGGCCGTAACGACGATCCACATCGCTGGAACTGGGACGCCCCGTTCATCATCAGCCCGCACTCGCATACGCGACTGTATTTCGCCGCGGACAAGCTCTTCCGCAGCGACGATCGCGGCGACACGTGGCAATTAGTCAGCGGTCAACTCTCGCGCGATCTCGATCGCGACAAGTTGCCGGTGATGGGCAAAGTCTGGGGCATCGACGCCGTTGCCAAGAACGCGTCGACCGCTTTTTTCGGCAATGCTTCGGCGCTTGCCGAGTCGCCGAAGAAAGAAGGATTGATCTATGTCGGCACTGACGACGGGCTGGTCCAGGTCACGGAAGACGGCGGCAAGAACTGGCGCAAGATCGAGAAGTTTCCGGGCGTTTCCGACATGGCCTACGTCAGCCGCGTCATCGCTTCAAATCACGATGCAAACACGGCGTTCGTCAGTTTCGACAATCATCAGAACAACGACTTCAAACCGTATCTGCTGAAGACGACTGACGCCGGTCGGACGTGGACTTCGTTGAGCGCGAACCTGCCGAAGAATGGTCCGGTGCTGGCAATCGCCGAAGATCACGTCAATCCGAATCTGTTGTTTGCCGGCACCGAGTTCGGTCTGTGGTTCACGGTCGACGGCGGTCAGAAATGGATTCAACTCAAAGGCGGAATGCCGACGATCGCGGTGCGTGATTTGAACATTCAGAAACGTGAGAACGATCTCGTCGTCGGCACGTTTGGGCGCGGAGTTTACATCCTCGACGATTACACATCGTTGCGTTTGATCAAACCCGAGACCTTCAGACAGGACGCTGTTGTGTTCCCGATGAAGGACGCGCTGATGTACATCCAGTCGCAACCGCTCGGCGGACGCGGCAAGAGTTTCCAGGGTGAACGATACTACACCGCCGACAACCCGCCGTTTGGCGCGACCGTCACGTGGTTTTTGAAAGATCCGATCAGGACGCGCAAGGAGAAACGACAGGAAGCAGAGCGCGAAGCACAGAGACGCGGCGCGCCAGTGGGTTGGCCCACGCGCGATCAACTGCGCGCGGAGGAAGAGGAAGACGCGCCCGCGATCGTCGTCACCATAACTGATTCAAGCGATCGCGTCGTGCGACGACTCAACGGTCCAATCGGCGCGGGCATGCAGAGGTTGACATGGGACCTGCGTTATCCCGCGGCGAACCTTTCCGCGCCGCCTCCACCCGATGCCGATGCTGATTTCGAACCGCCGTCAGGGCCACTCGTCATGCCGGGTGCGTATAAAGTGACGGTGGCGAAGCGAGTCGACGGAGTGATGACGCAGTTGGGCCAGCCGCAACAGTTCCAGGTGGTCGTCGAAGGCCAGGAAAACATGTCGACCGCCGATCGTTCCGCGCTGGTCGAGTTCCAACAGAAAGCAGTGCGTTTGCAGCGCGCGGTAAGCGGTGCGACCCAGGCGGCGAACTCGTTGCGGCCGCGATTGACCGCAATCAAGCGAGCGATTTCTGAGACGCCGTCGTTGCCGCATAGTCTCTACGATCAGGCGATGGCGCTGGAGAAACGAAACAACGACATCGTTCGCGCTTTGTCGGGCGATGCCGAAGCTCGCCGCCGCAACATGATCACGCCGCCGTCGATCAACGACCGCGTGGGCTACGTCGTCGGCGCGCAACGCATGTCGACGTCGCGACCGACGCAGACGCAGCAGAACCAGTACAGCGCCGCCGCGCAGGACTTTGAAGCGGTGCTGGCCCGGTTGCGCCAGTTGATCGAAGTCGATCTCGCGCGCTTGGAGAAGCAGTTGGAAGCCGCGGGCGCGCCGTGGACACCGGGCCGCATTCCTGAGTGGCGCGATCAGTGAGTATTAGCCACAGATTCAAAACGAATTGCACAGGTAGGACCTATCCCTGTCATCCGCGTCAATCTGTGGCC
>DASTOZ010000530.1:0-3824 GCA_035762365.1 Pyrinomonadaceae bacterium
ACGATCTTGTTGACGAAGCTGCTGTGAAACAGTATCTGCGAACCGTCGGGCGACCAGAGTGGAAACGTCGTATCGCCCGCACTGTCAAACGTGAGCTGCCGGAGGTTGGTCCCGTCGGCGTCGACGGTCCAGATTTCATAACGGCCACTGCGATCCGAAGTAAAGACGATCTTCTTCCCGTCAGGCGACCAGCGCGGATAACGATCGAAGTATTTATCGAGAGTAAGGTCACGCCAGTTTGTGCCGTCGCGATTAACGACTGCGATGTCGTCCTGCGTGCGTCGCGGCACGCGCATCACAAAGCGCGTGCCGTCGTCCGACAACTCCGGACGCACGATCAGCCGATCGCCACGCGTGATCCAAAACGGATCGCCGACCGTCCGCTCGGCCCTTGGATCAAACTTGATCGCCTGAATGTTTGCTCGTTGGTCCGTCTGGACGTAGATGAGCCGGCGCCCATCGTTCGAGAAGTTTAAATGTCGATTGAACGTCGAAGGAGTGGGCACCGCTTCCGGCTGGCCTTGAACTTTTCCTGTCCTTTCGTCGATCGCGACGCGCCAGAAGCTCATGCTGCCACTGCGATCACTGGCGAAGTAGAGAAACTTTCCATCGGGAGACCACACGGGATTCCAGTTGGTGGACGCATCATTCGTTATGACTTCGATTGCACCGCCGCCACTTGAAATCGTCGCGATATCGCTGCGTCCCGCGGAAGGCGGTTGAAACCAAAACGCGATGCGATCACCGCGCGGCGACCACGACGGCTGCATCGCGTCATTCTCACAAAGCATGCGTTTGTTACCGCTCTCGACGTCAACGATCCACAACGCGCTGGGATAATTATTTCGCGTCGCGGGTAGGTCGTGACCGAACGTGCTGCAGACGATCTCTTTACCATTCGGGGACCACGAAGGGTGATAACAAGCCGCGGTGACGAGTCTCACGTTCTCGCCCGTGCGTTCCATGACGTAGATGCCCGCCGGCTGACGCGTTGAGCGAAAAGCGATGCGTTCGCCGTTCGGGGAAAACGCAGGCTGTGTCTCGTCCGAAGGTGTGTTGGGCGTGAGCGGATTTGCATTCTTGCCACCGACGCGCTGCACAAACAGGTCGAAGTTGCCGCTCTCGTTACTCGTGTAGACGAAGTTCTGACCGTCGGGCGCGAAAACCGGATAAGCCTCCGTGCCGGGTTGAGTGGTGAGTTGCGAGCGCGTTGCGCTGGTCCAATTCGGTCCAGCGACGGTAGTCGGTTTTCTGTAGTACCAGATCGCCAATGACGTCGCGACGAGCAGAAGAACAACGACAGCGGTCCATAACCACCAACTTTGAAACGGCAGCCGTGCAAGTGCCCGTGCTTGACCGGAAGAGCTCGAAGGCGAAGAGTCGATCGTACGCAGCACGCGGCGAATGTCGGCGCGAAAGTCAGATGCAGTTTGATAACGCAGCTCTCGATCTTTCTCGAGTGCTTTGTTCAGGACGCGATCGAGCTCTGCCGGCAAGGTTGGATTCACCGTGCTTGGCGGCGCCGGGTCGATCGACAGAATCGCGTTGATCGTGGCCTGGCGCGAATCTCCCGTGAACGGTCGTTGTCCGGTGACGAGCTCGTAAAGCACGACGCCCAGGCTCCAGATGTCCGTTCGATGATCGATCGGCTCGCCTGCCGCCTGTTCCGGCGACATGTACGACAGCGTTCCCATCGCGACGCCGAGCTGAGTATTCGCCGCGTCCAGTCCGCCCGATGAGACTTCCATCAGTTTCACCAAACCGAAATCCAGGACTTTGACGTAACCGTCCGGACGCACCATCACGTTGTCGGGTTTGATGTCGCGATGGACCACGCCCGACTGGTGCGCCGCCGCCAGCGCTTCCGCGACCTCGCCAACGATCGACAGCAACTGCTTCAGACCCAGCTTCGTCCGCTGTGATGAAAGCGTTTCACCCTGAACAAACTCCATCGCGATGAAGTGAAGGCCGTTTGCTTCTCCGACTTCATGGATCGTGATCAGGTTCGGATGGTTCAGCGACGAAAGCGCGCGCGCTTCGCGTTGGAAACGAGCGATGCGATCGGCGTCGGCGAGGAAGTGCCACGGCAGGATCTTCAGCGCGATCATGCGATCGAGTCTCGTGTCGCGGGCGAGGTAGACCTCGGCCATTCCACCTGCGCCGAGGAACTTTTCGATCCTGTATGTTCCGAGTTCTTTGCCGACGAGTGTGGCGACGGCAGTGAGTTCCTGGGCCAGCGCGCCCGCCGCCGCCGACATCGCAGAGCCTTCCATAAACTCGACGGCGCGCGACTGAGCATCGAGCAGGCTCAAGACCTCTTCGTAGATGATCGCGTTGCCTTTACTTGCTTGCGCGACGAAGCTCTTGCGTAGTTCCGGCGGCTGTTCCAACGCGCGTTCAAACAGCTCGTCAACTTGTTTCCAGAGCTGGGGGTCCATCGGTTAGTTACTGCTGAGCTCTCGATAGAGCCACGCCTTGGCCTTGTTCCACTCACGCATGACGGTGATTGGCGCGACCTTCATCACCTCGGCAGTCTCATCGACGCTGAGTCCGCCAAAGAAACGCAACTCGACGATGCGACATTTTCGTTCATCCATTTCGGCGAGACTCTTCAACGCTTCGTCGAGTGCAAGCAGATCGGGATCGTTGCCGGTTGGTAGCGTCATCGCGTCTTCGAGCGAGAGATGTTGGACCTCGGTGTGCTTGTCTGCGCGCGGGCGTTGACGCGCGAAGTCGACGAGGATGCGACGCATCATTTGCGCGGCGACGCCGAAAAAGTGCGCACGGTTCTGCCAGCGGACGGCTTTCCAATCGATCAGGCGAATGTAAGCTTCGTTAATCAGCGCCGACGTTTGCAGCACGTGATCGGCGCGTTCGCGACTCATGTAACGCTTGGCGAGACGATAGAGTTCCGCGTGCACGAGTGGCGCAAGTCTGGCGAGCGCTTCCTGCTCGCCATCGCTCCACGCTTCGAGAAGTTGGGTCAGTTCGTGCGAGTCGGGTGCGTCCATTACTGTTTGTGACTGGCGAACTATTTTGGCAATATCCGTGACAGTGTTCACGTATCACAGATCAAACTGAGAACACAATAAATAATTGCATGAACGAGTCGCCGGCCAAGATCGACGCCCTGCTCGAACCTCTCCTCGCCGAGGTCCAGGACGATCACGTCGACGAACTCCTGGTGCAACTGATCAAGGACCACGCCGATCCCGTCATCAAAGGCGTCATTCGTTTCAAGCTGCGCTTCAGTTCTTATCGCGCGACGCAACGCGCCGAATCCGACGACATTTATCAGGAAGTGTTACTGCAACTGCTGGCCCAGTTGCAGAAGTTTCGCAAACTGCCCGAAGGGCATCCGATCGCGGACTTACGCGGCATGGCCGCGGTGATTGCGCATCGGACGTGCGCGCGTTGGATGCGACGACAGTTTCCGGAACGTCACGCACTAAAGAACCGGCTTCACTATCTCGTTACGCGTCAGCGTGGGTTCGCGTTGTGGCAGAACGCGGAAGGACAGTTGGTCGCCGGGTTCGCCGTCTGGCATGACCAGAAGAAAAGTGAGACGCGGCGAACGTTAGACCTCCAATCGTTGCCGAACCAGGTACGCGCGGCGAAAGGAGGCAAACCGCAGGAACTGGCTGACACGATCGCCGCCATCTTCAATCATGCGGGCCATCCAATCGAGTTTGACGAACTGGTGACGGCGGTGGCCTCGCTGCTGGGGATCAGCGATCAACCACTCGAATCGATCGCCGAAGAGGAAGACGCAGTGGCGTCGTTGCCTGACATGGCGGAGCGCGATCCGGCGTGGCGAATCGAGA
>DASTOZ010000531.1:0-2087 GCA_035762365.1 Pyrinomonadaceae bacterium
CAGACGAGGAGGTCAGCGTTTCAGTTTCGGTATCGGCGACTGATGATAAACGCGTCGTTGTACGAGTGGCCGATAAAGGAATCGGCATTCCGAATGCGCAACTGAAACGCATCTTCAAGCGCTTCTATCGCGTGCCCGGGCGATTCATGGCGCGCGTTAAAGGAACCGGTCTCGGCTTGTTCATCGTTCAGTCGGTGGTCCGAAAGCACGGCGGGCGCGTGTTTGCCGAAAGCCCGGGGTTGGGCCACGGCAGCACGTTTACAATTCTGTTACCACGGGTCTAATTCAATGCATTCGATTTTGATAGTCGAAGACGAGAAACATCTGGCGGACGGGTTGCGCTATAACCTGACAGCCGAGGGTTACGAGGTCGACATCGCGAGTACTGCGGAGCAGGCGGCGTCGCTGCTGCTCGACAAGCGCAAGTCGTACGACGTCGTCGTGCTCGACGTAATGTTGCCGGGAATGGATGGATTCCTGTTCGCCTCGAAGTTGCGCGAGGGAGGGGAGTTTGTGCCGATTCTGATGTTGACTGCGCGCGGCGAAGCTGAAGACGTGCTGCGTGGTTTTGAAGCAGGCGCCGACGACTATCTGCCGAAACCGTTTGACCTTTCAGTGTTGCTGGCTCGGATTCATGCGTTGTTGCGCCGGCGCGAGTGGTTGCGTAAAGACCGCGGCAATGCGGCGGCGGCTGACGCGAACAACATTGTCGCTGTGGGAAGCAAGACGATCGACTTCGACGCACTGGAGCTTCGGTCTGGTGAGCAGACGGTGCATCTCACGTTGATGGAAGCGGAACTGCTTCGTTATTTGATCAACCACGACGGACGCATCGTCTCACGCAGCGCCATTCTCGAAGACGTGTGGGGATTGCGCGAAGACACTGACACTCGCGCCATCGACAACTTCATCGTTCGTTTGCGGAAGTATATTGAGGACGAACCGTCGCGACCGCGACATCTGCTGACGGTGAGGGGCGTGGGCTACAAGTTTGTCTCGGCAACCGTCGCTGCCGCGACGACCGACGACGGCGCGCACGCAGGCTAACCACCGGCGACGATCAAGGACGCCCGCACGCCCAACATGTCGGAAAAATCTTTCGAGTAGATCGTCGAGACTTTCCTGACCCTGCTGATCTTCTCGACCAGTTCTTCATTCGAGATGAATCCGTTTTCGGTGTGGGCGATGGCCCAGGTCGGAATGTGCGACGCGGTGCGCAACAGGTCTTCGACGAAGCCCAGGTATTGCTGTTTGCTCTGCACGCGCGATCCCAATCGCGCTTTTTGCGAACGTTCAAGATCGATCCAGAACTCGTCGCCGCCTCGCAACCATTCCTCGCGCCAACTCTCAATCGGATCTCTCGCCGTCGCGCTCTGCGTCACCGGGATGGGCAGCCGCAGGAACAGCAGGTCCGTGTGTTGTCGCTCGGCGACGAAGCTGCGGACGTCCTGGTTGGTCGACTTGTTGCGCATCGAGTTGTCGTGCGGTTCGGGAAGACACGCGAGCATGGCGCGAAACGTTTCTGAAAGCGCTAACGGCTCGCGGAGCGTGCGGGTTTGTTCGTTGAAAGACAGAACGTAGTCGCCAACCATCATCGCCGCCGTCAACGCTAGCGCACGTTTGTACGGCTCGAGCTGTTCGGCGTTGAAACGAACGTTGTCGAACCACCAGGCGTCGGTTTCGTTGAACCACTTCAGCAGGGCGGGATTCGAGATCTTGTCACGCGGGATGTAGGCGTCGTCGAGCAGTAAGTCGAGATCGGCTTCACGCAGCTTCTCGGTGTTGTTCTCGACGAGCGCAAACGCCTTCGTATACGACCAGATCATCGGATCGTTCGCGGCGACGCGGATGCGCCAGTTCTTCAGGTGGACGATCAGCTCCGGTTCCCCGGTGAAAGGGAGCGCGACAGACAAAAACTTAAGCCGCCGCAGCACGCCGAGTTCAAAACCCAACCATCCGTTATGAAATTGCATAGTTCACATTCAACGAGAGAAACACCGAAACCACCGCGGGATCAAACTCGATTCCGGCACGATGCGTAAGCTCGCGTCTCGCGGCTTCTTCCGACAGCGACGGCCGAAAGGGGC
>DASTOZ010000532.1:0-5443 GCA_035762365.1 Pyrinomonadaceae bacterium
TTGCCAACACTCAGGATCGACTCTGCACCTTCGCGTTCCTTCTTCACTGCCTCACGCGTGCACTCCATAAACACGTTCGCGCTCGGCGATACGACCACGCAATGACTCTCGATCAGAAACTTGTTCGTGCTTGGCGACCGCAGCGCCCCAAACGGTAGACTCGAAAGCGCCTTGTCAGGCACGATGCACAACTCGTCGCCCGCATTTAAGTACTGCTCAACCGGCCCGATTAGAGTGCGGTAAAGATTAACGGCGGAAGCGTTGGCTGACGCAGCGTCGCCATTGTGGGCCAGGTTGGTGGCGTAAGAAACGATCTCGCGGCTCAGGTCAGCCGCCGTGACAGGCTTTACTTCAACGTCCAACTTGCCCCGCGTCGCGACCCAGATGACTAACTTGTCGGCGAGCATTGCGTACTCGACAACGGTGACGCCGCTCGGAATGGAATCACGAATCGATCCCAACGCTTGCGGGTTGATGCCCGGCATCAGTTGAAGGTCCGGTCCGTTGCCCTTGTCGATCAGTTGCGGAGCGGTATGGATGAGATCGAGTAGAGCTCGCGCGCGCGAGTCTTCCGCATAATTGAACGCTTTTTCTTTGTCGTTAAGTTTGGACAGCGCGAAGTCGATGGCGAGATCGTAGACGTCCTGGCCGGCGTCGAAGAACGCATTGCGGTTTCGCTCTTCGTGAATCTTGTCGCGAAACTCCTCGAAAAGCTTAAGCGCCGTGTCCAATTCTGTTTGGGCCGCGCTGACATCGCCGCCGTTGACGTACGTAACAAACTTGCCCTTGTGAGCTTCGTAACGATACGTTCCCTGCCCGAGCTGATCGAACATCGCGAGTGCCTGATCGTAGTTCGACAGCGCATTCGCCCCGTCGCCAGCTTCGCGATAGATGTGGGCGAGACGCAGATGCGCGTGTGAGATCGCGCTGAACCGGCTCTTCTCGTTCTCAATCTTCTGGCCTTCCTCAATGGCCCGCAGTCCGGCTTGCACGGCAGCCGCAAATTCCTTTCGTTGTTCGTGAATGATGCCGAGTTGAGTGTAGGAGCGGGTGATGATCAACGGCCATTGAGCCACATTCGCGAGGCGCAGAGCTTCCTGCTGAAACTCGAGCGCCGCCACGGAGAGATTGAGCCAACTGAAGGCCTTCGCCATTTCCTGGTAGAAAGGCCAGATTACTTTCGGCTCGGTTGCGAACTGCGGAGCGACTTCCAGTGCTTTGAATCCATAACCCAGCGCGTCCTGGTAGTGACCGATTTGCAAGTTCATCGAAACAAACTGTTGCAGACATCGCAGTCGCGTGTCGTCGTCTTCGATCTGCTCGGCCTTCGCGAGCGCGCGACCGACCTGGTCCAACACTTTCGAGTATTCGTTCGGCTGGCTGAGCGCGTCAGAAAGCGCGTGCATCGATTGGGCCAGGAGCGTCTGATACGCGCGCGTCGAATACGTCTGCACGAGGCGCTCGAAACGTTGTCGACTGGCAGAATTCGTCAAGCGCAGCTCGTTGTAACCAATCCAGTTTTCAGCAAAGAAGGCCTCTGGAACATTACCAACGCGCTCGAAGATCGTGCGGGCTTCGGTGAGCAGCGCGATCGACGGCTCAAACTCAGACCGGTCGTATTTCTCCCTCGCTGAATTAACCAGTTGCCGCGCGCGCTCCAACTCCGCACACTGTTCACTGCCCGACTGTCGATAAAAAGTGATGAGGTCCGAGGTGTAGAGATCACCTACGCGCTGGCTTTCGACATCGGCCGCAAACGAGACCTCGTCGGCGACTTCGATCGCCTGTTTTTGCTGCCCCGCACTCTTGGCCGAAAGATACTGGTCCACCAGTTTTTCGACGATGTGATTGCCCGCGCGGGAACGACTCTGCTTCAAAGCTGTCCACGCCGCTTCGCGATCGCGCGCGCGATACGCGGCGAGATACGAATCGTGGAGATCCGTCCGCTTTGCCTGTCCCTTCTGGTCCTGCGCCTCCAGCTCTTTCAGATGCCGCTCCGCTTCCTTCGCCCAGGGCGACGTCGAATCTATTTGCAGATACTTCCGCCACGCATCTTTCGCTTGCGGGAGTTTCATATGCTGGTAGACCAGCGCACGATTGAAGAGAGCTTCCGGCAATGACGGGTTTAACTGAAGTGCCCGATCGAGGTACTGCAACGATTGAGCGAGATACTCGCCGTCGCGCGTTGATTGGCCCAGCTCCAACAACGTCGCCCCCATGTCGCTTTGCAACTGCGGATCGTTCGGATCCTTTGCGAACGCTTTCTCGAACTGCTCGCGTGCCTTGTCGAAGTTTTGCTCGGCAAGATACAGACGCCCCAGTGCGTGATATGAAGCTGCGTCCTGTTTGGCCCTGACAGACTGCAGAAACAGGGACTCACTGTAATCGCGCGCCTGGCGGTCCTGAAGCGTAGGTACTTCATTGCCGCGCAGCGTTCTTTTTTCGGCGTAGTTGAGGCCCGAGACGCGCGACTGAATCAGGCGTTCGTTACCCTGCGCCTCGTTGAGCGCGATCATTCCTTTTTCGACGTCCGATTTTCGAAGGAGTAACCACAAAGCGATCGAGAGTCCGACCGCAACGATGACGAGGGCCGCTATCTTTAGGTAAGGACTGGACCAGACGGATGGCTTCGGCATCGGCGGCTTCGGCGGAGGCATCCGAACGACTTTCCCGTTCTCTGCCTCTTTCGCTTTCGCCCGCTCTTCGACCTCAGCATCGAGCGCCATGGCAAACGCCAACTTCTGTTGCTGCTGTTTGTTGCTCAGCAGCCGCTTCTCGAGCTTCTTCCGCTCCTCCGCCGAAATCGTCTGCCGTGCGTACTCGTCGATTAACTCGTTCTCAACCAGTTCCAGCTCTTCGAAGTACGCGTCATCAGACAACAGCCGAACCTCGATCTCGCCCTCGTCAGACTCCGATAGCTCACCCAAGAGATACTGCCTTAACAGGTTTTTATCGTCAGTACTAACGGCGAACCTCCTGGGGAGCACAGATCGTCCACTGGTAATGATGATTCAGCGCCACTTTATGTCGCGGCTCCGTTCAGACACGCTAATACGCACTTTTCCAGTCCCATTCTCAGACGATGAACTCGAAGCCTGAGCGCGTTGGTGCTAAGACCAAGCTCTTCCGCCATCTTGCGATGAAGGTCGATCTTCGCCCTTTTAATGTTCACATGGTAGTCGAGGACGAGGTCACGCTGCTCGATGGCCAACAGCGTCAGGCATTGCCGCAAACATTCGCTGGCAAAATTGACTTTAGGCTGGATTACGGCGTCGGGCACTTCCTCGAAAGGAATCTCTTTCGCGTGCAGAGATTCCAGCCAAACGTAACGCGCGACCGAAATGAAGTACCACAGCGGATTGCCCTCGTAGGTATCTTTGAGCTTCAGCGCGTCGCGTGTGACGCGGTTCATCGTGTCGTCGACGAGGTCCTCCGGGTTGGGACAGCCTTTCTTGAGAAAGATTCTATTCAGGCGATTCCGAATTTCTTCATACTTCTTCGCGCCTTCATCTCGTGTCGGCCCCAACCATTCCAACAGCGCTTCGAACTGTTCGGGGGTGATTTCTCGATCTGTCATCGGACGTTAGGGCCCTCGCGAGGAAACAGAACAACAAATCAAAATGAAAGAACTTCGCGAAACGACAATCACTCGACGTCAAAAATGATCTGGTTCACCGCGTTTGCATTCGCGTTGCGATCCGTCACGGTTACTTTTAGCACGTACCGCCCGGGCGCAAGCGACTTGAGCCCGACGTTCGCGCCGTACGGGATTCGAGCCAGATCGGAATTCGGTTCGACCACAACCGGCAACAAAGGACTGGCGACAACACGTTGCCCGCCGCGCAGGATTTCAATCTGCGCGTCGAGTTTTGGTGCGGCTGCAGTGGCGGCGTTGTAGATGATCGTAAAGAACCGCAGTTGCGACTCGCGCGCGAAACGACGATCGACGCTGAACTGCATTTGCTCGCCTTTTTGATCCTGAACGGAATTTGAAATGTGTCCGCCAAGCAACAACGTGCTCAACGTCAACTTCTTCGAACTCAGATCGGGAATCTCGATCCACTGCGCCGAACTGCCGATGCTTCCCGTCTTCTCGTCGCGCGCAGCAACGCGGATCTGATAGATCCCCGGTTTCAGCGGAAGCTTGTGACTGTACACAACCGAAGGATCTTTAACCGACGCCGTCGACGATAGCGGATTGATATTGAGCCGGGTCTTGAAGCTGCCGGCCTGTTTGCCCTGATCGTTGAGAACTACGCCCGCGAGATCGATCGCCGCTGGCTGCTTTCCGTCGGCGCCGTAGCCCAGACCTTCAGTCGACATCTGAGTTGCGGCAGTTAACACCGGGCCCGATCCAGGCACGTCGACAAAACTGACGAACAGTTTCGTTGGCAGACCAGTACGCGCCGAGGGCGCAGCAAGCGCCGACATCAGTGCGCCGCCCACGTCTTTCGCAGCGGGCGCGACTTCAGCAGTTTCGGTTGCTGTTTTGCTCGTGTCGCTCGATTTTTCTTCGGGTCTTGGTTCACTCGAAAAGAAGCCGCGCGGCATACGCACGGACAAGTCCGGACGACTCGGAATGCTGACCTCGACGCGTTTGAAGTTGGGTGATTTTTGCTCTTCGGCGCCGGGACGCCAGGCGAGCAGATAATAGTTTGCCGTTTCCTGAAGCGCGTCCTTGATCGCATCGTTCAACGATCCGCGGTTGAAGAATGCTTTTCCGCCGCTATCCACGGCCAGCGCATTCATCCCGTCCTGAGACGCCTGTAACTCACCGACGTTCGCTCGCGAAAGTTGGCCCCCCGCATCATGTCGATTGCTGCTCGCGTCCGTCAGTCCGACGAGGCCACGCGCATCGACTGAGTAGATCACCATATTGCCACGCACCGCGGCGTCGGTGATGCGATTGACCTTGTTGCTGTATCCCGTGCTGCGGTCGTTCAGAAAGAACCCGTCAGAAATGAGAAAGACAAGCTTACGACCAGACATCGTGCTGACGGAACGCATCAGGCTCTCGAGTGAAAAGAGCGTGCCGGACGTAACGGCTTCACTTTGCCGCATGAGCAAGTTGGCGCGATCGTTTACGACGCGTTTCGCCGTTTCGGGTGTCATGCCCGTGGTTCTGCGTTGGTCAGTATCTTTTACTGCTCCAACAGGACCACCGTTCGGTGGACCTACACCGCCAGGCACTCTGACGTTATTCGCCTTGACGAGTTCATTGGCGAAGTAATCCGCGGCCGACGAGTCGCCTTGCGAGATTCGCAGCGCCTGGTATTCAGTCATCGGAACCTGTTCGAGATCACGCACGTTGTACGGCTTGTGAGTCAGCCGGTTCAGGGCGGCGCGAACGACAGGCTTGAGATCGGTGAGCTTTTGCAGGAAACCAATCTGACCGCTCGGCGTGACGATTGCTACCTGATCTTCAAACGACATCTCGTTATCG
>DASTOZ010000533.1:0-6757 GCA_035762365.1 Pyrinomonadaceae bacterium
ATCAAATCGTAACCATCTTCACCCGGCATGCCGATGTCGCTGATCAAAATGTCCGGCACGTCTTTGTCGAGCGCCGTCAGCGCTTCGGCAGCGGAACCCGCGAGACGCACGGTCGCGCCGCAGTATTCCAGTCCCTGTTTCAACAAGTCGCGCGTATCCGGCTCGTCGTCGACCACAAGAATCGTGAGACCGTCGAGCCGATCGGTAATCTCCTGCGGGGGCAGGAGGTCCCGCGCGCCCGGATGCACGCGACCGCCGGAAGAGTCGACCTGATAAAGCGGAATAATCGGCAACTGTACGGTAAACGTCGCACCCTGGCCCACGCCGGCACTACTGGCCCGCACTGTTCCGCCATGGAGTTCGACGAGGTGACGCACGATCGCGAGACCGAGTCCCATCCCGCCGTGCTGGCGACTCGTTTTCTGGTCGGCCTGGCGAAAGCGATCGAATACGTGCGGCAGAAAGTCAGACGCGATCCCCTGTCCCGTGTCACTCACCACGATCTCGAGATGTGAATTCACGCGCTCCGAACGAATCTGCACGTGCCCGCCTCGCGGCGTGAACTTGATCGCGTTGGAAAGCAGGTTCCAAACCACTTGCTGAAGCCGCACCGGATCGCCGGGTATTGCAACGGTGCCGCTGTCCATCACTTTTTGCAGGCGAACACCCTTGGCCTCCGCCGCTGGTCTGACAGCTTCAACGGCTGCATCGATAAACGAAGTCGGATCGGAGGGCCGCACGTCCATGCGAAGCTTGCCGGTGACGATGCGCGAGACGTCGAGCAGGTCGTCGATCAGTTGCGCCTGCGCGCGAGCGTTGCGTTCGATCGTGTCGAGTGCCTTCGCGTGCTCTTCAGCAGACAGTTGGCCCAACCGCAGCATTCGTGTCCATCCGAGAATGGCGCTCAAGGGCGTGCGCAGTTCGTGCGAGATAGTGGCGAGGAACTCTTCCTTCAACCGGCTCGACTCTTCTGCTTGTCGGTAGAGCCGTTCCTTTTCCGCGGCTGCTTGTTCAGCTTCGCGACGCGCGCGTTCCGCTTCTGCGTACGCCGCATCGAGAGCTTTGCGGGCCTGGCGCTGCTCGGTGATGTCACGCGCGATCTTGGACGCGCCGACGATCTCACCGTTCGGGCCTTTAATCGGCGAGACAGTCAAGGAGATATCAATCAGCCTGCCGTCTTTCGTGAGACGAATGGTTTCGTAGTGCTCGATGCGCTGGCCGGCGCGGAGACGCGCGAGGATCGCTGGTTCTTCGTCGATGTGGTCGGGCGGAATGAGGATCGTTACCGATTTGCCGACCACCTGTTCCGCGGTGTAGCCAAAGATACGCTGCGCACCGGCGTTCCAACTGGTGATGATGCCCTCGAGTGTTTTGCTGATGACAGCGTCGTCGGCGGATTCGATGAGCGCGGCAAGCCAGTACTGAGCCAGCTCAGGACTTCGCAAATCCGTGAGTTGGTCAGCCTGCGTTGCGCCAGAAGGCGCCGCGTCGTCTGGAGCTTGAGCGGACATCTACCTAATCTCGCGTGACTTCTCGGAGGGGGGAGTCGCCTTGGGGGACGAACAGGGTGGGCAGATTATAGCAAATCAAATGCGGAACGCCTGTCAGGACCCTGACACTTACGTCAACTGCCGCTTAAATAATCAGCCACAGCGCGCGAGATGGGTTGCCCCGTTTGCGATTCGTAGTAGCTGAACGCCGGGCTTGGGTTTACTTCGAAGCAGTAGACGTAGTTCTCCGGCGTGATCTTCAGATCGATGCCCGCGAACGCCAAACCCAGACCCGTCGAAAGGTTCACGCACATCTCCGCGAGATCGTCCGACAAATCTACCGGGCGAAGCGCCGCGTGATCGCCACTTTGCCGGTGCGCGTAACGATAGTCGGTCGCGTGCGTTTTGATCGCCGTCGCGAACACTTTCTCGCCGACAGTATGGACGCGCACATTCGTGCCTTCGACAAAAGCCTGAAACTGCGTTGGACACCAGCGAATGTTATCGATCCGCGTCATGTCGTCATCACTCAACGTTTGCACGATCGAACGCACGCCGCTGATCGATTTGTAAATCACTCTTCCATGACGCGCGCGAAACGCACGGACCAGATCCGGATCGTTCGTGATCAGGGTTTCCGGCACTTCGAAGCCATAGCGCTTGATTAGTTGCGCC
The DNA here is from genome assembly GCA_035762365.1 of Pyrinomonadaceae bacterium. Classification (GTDB taxonomy): domain Bacteria; phylum Acidobacteriota; class Blastocatellia; order Pyrinomonadales; family Pyrinomonadaceae; genus PSRF01. The sequence goes on from DASTOZ010000533.1 coordinate 2,166, forward strand.
TGGAAAGGCTTCGAGAAGTTTGACCCCATCGGCGCGACGCGATTGACGACACGCGCGGTACTGATCTCGGCCCAACGCGTCAACGTGTCAAACAGGTTGCCGCAAAACTTGAGTTGCGGTGAATCGACGGGTTCGTCTTTCAACTCCGGCAAGTGGTGATAGTCCATCAGTCGGGTGAAGACGCCGGTGAACTCATCGATCGAATAGCTGTCGCCGTTGAGCTGCAGTTTGCCGGACGGTTTTCCGCCGCTGATCTCGAGCGACATCTTCATCGTCGAGAACTTACGCTGGTTCAGGACGACGTAGCGCGCGCCGTTATAGTCGAGTGCTTCGCGCACGAGCGCGAACGGTGTTTCAGTAGGAATGCCGCAAAGGAGAATCATGAGTTCCTCCTCGGCCGGTTCACATAGAGTTGTCGTGCAAGCTCATTGAGCAGTGGTTCACCGCCGAGACGCAGGTCCGGCATCGGCGTTGCGCCGGCGAAAGTCCAAAGACCGTGTGGCGGGCCCAACGTCAACTCGATGCCCAGCAACGGCGTCTGGCAGAGTCTGGCGAGTTCTTTACATGCGTTGGCGATCTGCGGCGGCAGGTTTTGACCAAAGACATGATCGCCAAGCGTGATCACCATGGCAGTCGGCGTGCCGTCCGGAACGATGCGTCGCAGTTGCAACGTTTCGTCGATCTCGTCGTGACTCGATTGACTGTACGACGGCGTGCGCAGTCCTGCCTGTGCCGCCAACCATACCCACTCCGACGCGTGACGCCACGCGCCCGACAACCCTTGCGACTGCACGCCGTTGAAGATCGGCGACGGCAGCGTTTTCAGCCAGCTCATGAAGAGCGCGGTGTATTCCTGCTGCGCGTACTCGAAATCCGGTGTGCCCGCGAGATGCTGCAACGGAACGTGCGTCAGTCGATTCACGACACCGCTGACGTAGCGATTGTTGATGATGCGTCCATCGGCGAGCGTGACGTTGAAGTTGGCGCCATCGGCGCCGACAGTGTGTTCCCATTTCGCGGTGGTTGTCAGCATCTCGGCCGTGACCAGCTCAAACGGATGCAGCCCACGCGCACGCAGGCCCTGGTAAGCCCAAAGAGCGGACGCGTCCTGGGACGAACAGATCATTAGCCACATATTTGCTCTCGTGTTCTGCGAGGACAGACGCCGCACGCGCCCATCCTCGCACGTTGTACCCGAATCAGTTTGACGGTTCGGGTTTACTACTTCGGTTTCTTCTTGTCGTCTGGTTTAGCTTCACCGCCACCGGCGCCCCCGCCACTGACGTCCGGTTCACCTTTGAGCGCGCCAGTCGTCAGATCTGGGCGCAGGTCGACGCCGATGAAGTGCGTGAGCTTCTCCACCGCGTCTTCGAGTTCGCCAAGACGATCCTCGGCGCTGCCGGTGCGCTTGAACAATTGTTTTTTGGTGGGATCCTCTGGACCTTCGACGAGGCCCTTGTCGGGAATTTCCTTCTCGGGTTTGAATTTCTCGAGTTCCTTCTGGAACTTGTCAGGGAATTCTTTTTCAGGCTTGAACTTCTCGATCTCCTTGAATTTCTCGAACTCTTTCTCGGGTTTGATCTTTTCGATCTCCTTGTGGATTTTGTCGGGAAACTCTTTCTCGGGCTTGATCTTCTCGATCTCTTTCTGCTTCAGCTCTTCCGGCTTTGGCGCAGCGGCAGCGCCTTCTTCCGGCTTCTCGGCGCGAAACATTATTCCGGGATCGATCCCGCCGCCTTCGACGATCTCTTTGCCGCCCTTTTCGAAGATCTTCTTCTCGAGTTCCTTGAATTCCTTGATTCGTTCCTTGATCTCGATCTTCTCCTGCTTAAACTCCTTGATCTCCTTGTGCTCTTTGATCTCCCGTTTCTCAGGCTTCTCTTTGATCTCGAGCTTTTCGTGCTTCTCGATCTTGAGTTCCTTTTCCGGTTTGATCTTCTCGATGTTTTCCTTTTCGAGTTTCTTTTCGAAGTTCTTACTCATGTACAGCTCCTTGTGGGTGTGATGTGAGTGTTGGTCAACGGTTCATTTGCCTGGGCAAGGAATGTGCCAACTTGAGTGACGAGTGTTTTCAGTGATACATGAGCAGAACTGTAGACTGCCGGAAACACTTCGCTATCCGATCGGTTTGCGTCGCGCCAAAAATAGAAAAACACCCGGGACCTAAATCCCGGGCGCCTCTCGTCTACTACTGGATCGACTTGAGTTTTTCTTAGTGACCGTTCGAGAGTTTTCCAATCAGTGTGAATAGCGGCAGGTACATCGCAATGACGATCGAACCGATCGTCACGCCGAGGAAACCAATCAGCAAGGGCTCGATCAACGTCAGCAGGTTGGCGATCGCCGAGTCGACTTCCGCTTCGTAAAAGTCAGCGATCTTTCCAAGCATCGCGTCGAGCGCGCCGGTTTGTTCGCCGATGCCGACCATCTGCGCCACCATGTGCGGGAAGACTTCCGTGGCCTTAAGCGGTTCGACAAAGCTTTCACCGCGCTCAACACCAGCGCGGACTTTCGTAATCGCAGCCTCGATGATCACGTTGCCCGACGTCTTCGCGGTGATGTCCAGCGACTGGAGGATCGGAACACCGGACGAGAGCAGCGTCGAAAGCGTGCGCGAGAAGCGCGCGACGGCGATCTTGCGGCAGATGTCGCCCAGCACAGGGATCTTCAGCAGGATACGGTCGATGGTTTTGCGGCCGCCGGGAGTCTTGTAATAGAACTTGACGGCGACGCCGATCGCAATGACGGTCACCAGTATCGCCAGTCCGCCCCAACCGGCGAGAAAATTACTGAACCCAACGACGATTCTGGTCGGCAACGGCAACTGTTCGCCCGGTCCCAGCAGACCAAGAAAGATCTGCTGAAACTGTGGAATCACGACGACCATGATCACGGCCACCGCCACGACCGCGAGCGCAATCACCGCCGCCGGATAAATCATCGCCGAGATGACGTCTCGTTTTAACTTGACGATCTTCTCGATGAACGTCGACAGACGTTGCAGAATCAGGTCGAGAATACCGCCCGTTTCTCCCGCCTCGACCATGTTCGCGTAAAGCTGATCGAACACGCGCGTATGACGGGCCATTGCGGCCGCCAGCGTCGAACCTTCTTCAACGTCCTGGCGCACCTGCAGCAGGATCTGCTGGAAGTATTTGTTGTCCTGCTGTTGGGCCAGGATCTCGAGACACTGAACGAGCGGCAGACCGGCGTCGATCATCACCGAAAACTGGCGCGTGAAGACCGACAGATCTTTCGCTTTCACCTTCTTGCGGCCGCCAATTTTGGGAATGCCGATTTCGCGTCCCTTTTCCTTGACGGACGTCAGCGTCACTTGTTCGCGGCGCAGGATTTGGCGCAGGGCTTCGCGATTGTCGGCAACGCGTTCGCCGACAACGATCTCGTTCAATCTGTTGCGCCCTTTAAAAACGTAGGTAGGCATGGCTGTGAACTCCGCGGTGGCTTCTTATCTTACGTTTGGTCGTTGACCAACCGGTCGGGCTTGAGCATAAGGACTCGCATGCGGTTTCCCGTGGCTTGTGTTTACGCCGGCGCCGCGATCGATCAGCTCGCGCAACTCGTCCGTGTTCGACGAACGTTGCATGGCGGTGTCCAAGGTGATCTGACGTTTGTGATAGAGAGTGGCCAGCGACTGATTGAAGGTCTGCATCCCGTACTTGTCCTGACCGGTCTGCATCATCGAGTAAATCTGGTGGACCTTGTCCTCGCGGATCAGGTTTCGGATAGCGCCGTTGGGAACCAGGATTTCGAGCGCCATCGCGCGTCCGCTTCCTTCTGCGCGCGGCAGCAGCGCCTGGCACATGATGCCTTCGAGCACGAGTGAAAGCTGCGCGCGAATCTGGGCCTGCTGATCGGAAGGGAAGACGTCGATGATACGGTTGATCGTCGACGATGCTGAGTTAGTGTGGAGCGTGGCGAGCGTCAGGTGGCCCGTCTCGGCGATGCGCAGCGCGGACTCGATGGTTTCGAGGTCGCGCATTTCGCCGACGAGCACGACGTCAGGGTCCTGGCGAAGCGCGGTTCGCAGCGCAGACGCGAAGCCGTGTGTGTCGGCATTCACTTCGCGCTGGTTGATCAAACAGCCTTTGTGGTTGTGCAAAAACTCGATCGGATCTTCGATCGTCAAAATGTGTTCGTGACGGTCGCGGTTGATCTTGTCGATCATCGCGGCGAGCGTGGTCGACTTTCCGGATCCGGTTGGACCAGTCACGAGGATCAGGCCGCGCGGTTTGTTGCACAGCTCTTTGACGACCGCCGGCAGTCCCAGCTCTTCGAAAGCTTTGATCTCGTAGGGAATGGCACGAAAGACCGCGCCCACGGCGCCGCGCTGGTTGAACAGGTTCGCGCGGAAGCGTGACAGGCCTTTGACGCCGAATGAGAAGTCGAGCTCCAGGTTTTCTTCAAAGCGATGCTTCTGCGCGTCGGTCAACACCGAGTAAGCGAGCTGCTTGGTGTCAGCCGAAGTCAGGACCCGATATGACTCGAGTGGACGGAGGTGTCCGTCCACTCGAACCTGTGGCGGGGAGCCCGTGGTGATGTGCAAGTCGGAACCGCCGAGCTCAGACAGCTTT
>DASTOZ010000534.1:0-10461 GCA_035762365.1 Pyrinomonadaceae bacterium
TAGTGACTTTGCGATACGAGCCGTCGCGACGTTTGTTGGTTGAGGAGTAGGCGATGAGATATTGCGTGCGCAACTCCTTTTCGATCTCGGCAAAGGCCGCGGTCAAGTCAAACCTCTTGTCGGGGAAGAAAGCACGTCCACCGGTACGTTCGGCCAGATCGCGGAGGCCGTTCTTGTCTACCCCGCCGAACTTCTTGCTCCCGATTCCAACTACATAAACAACGGCTTCAGCAGCCAGCGTGCTGGTAACCGCGTCGGCATTCGTCAACCGGCTAGTCGTGTCGTAACCGTCGGTCAACAGAATGATCGCGCGTCGACGCAAGCCCGGCGTTTTCGCGAGCACGTTGCTCGACGTGAGCGCCACGGCGTCCCAGATGGCCGTCGTGCCTTCGTCAGGAGGCGCCATCAAACCTGGACCAGTCGGTATGCCAGTCAGTGGGCGCCCGCCACCAAGATAATTCGGCACCGCAATCTCGACGCGCTGAAGAATTTTGTAAACACTCAACACATCGCGCGTCATCTCCTGTTCGACATACGCGAGCCCCGTAAACGGAATAATCGAAACCAGGTCTCTGCTCGAGCGAAACGCGTTCTCGATGAACGTCCGCACCGCCGCCTTCTCGTCTGGCAAGGTGTACTCCTGCGACTGGCTGACGTCGATCAAAAACGCTATCGCCAACGGACGATCCGTCTCGCGTTGGAATGTGAAAACCTGCTGCGGCACGCCATCCTCGAGCACGCGAACATCCTCTGCACGCAGCGTCGTGATGAACCGGCGGTCTTTATCGATTGCGGTGAACGGCAGATTCGTAACGTCCGTGTCGACGCGGACGACGTCGTCGTCCTGATTGGCAGTCTGCGGGTACACCACCGAAGAGGACACCAGCACGATCAAGATGAGGGCAAATAGTCGACGCACGTTTTTGCAGGGATTTTACTGCGGAATGCCGATCTTTTGCACGAGCTGTTCGAACCGCGGGTCGGATCGAAGATTATCAAACTCAAACGAAACACTGATCAGCGTCATGCGAAAATCGCGTTCTTCATACCCGCGTTCCAGCCACGCCAGCGTCTGCTCTTTATCGCCAAGCCTCGCGTAATAAGTAGCGATGACAAACGGAGGAAACTTGCGCACCGTAGGCTGGTTCAAGATCTGATCCAGCGTCGTTTGCAAATACGGTTTCCAACCCGACTTCGCGTAAACCTGGCTCGACTGTTCGACAAGCTCCGGCGGTAGACCCGAAACCCTCCCTGCTATCGCGTACTGCGCAACGGCCTGATCGTACTTACCCTGCGCCTCGTAGGTGCGGCCGAGGAAATAGTGCGCCGTGGCAAAGCTGGGGTCGAGCTCAATCGTCTTCTTGTATTGCTCGATCGACTCATCCCAACGCCGCTGATCCTGGAGGATGTCGGCGTAGATGCGATTCATGATCACTGACATCGGATCGAGGTCGAGCGCCCGTTTAATTTCAGCGAGCGCTTCATCGAATCGCTTCAATGTCGAGAGGAGTTCGGCAAGCCACTGGTGGGCCGTTGCATAATTCGGGTTAAGTTCGAGGGCGTGGCGATACCGCTTCTCCGCCTCAGCCATTTCGTAATCGTAGTAGACGACGATTTGTCCATACGAAGCGTGAGCCTCGGCGAGCCTGTCGTCCAACTCGAGCGCTTTCAACGCCGCCTTCTTCGCTTTCGGCATCAGTTCTCGCGGCGGCTCGCTGCTGTAAACAGTGAGCAACGTGTACGTGTCGGCCAATCCCGAATACGCCAGCGCGTAGTTCGGATCTTTGTCGATGGCCTGCTGAAAGAAGCCGATCGCCTTTTGAAAATCGGCCGGCGTGCGCTTGTTCCAGTAGAAACGGCCTTTCAGATAAAGCTGATACGCTTCCGGATTCGCCGTGTACTGCTTCTCCATCCGCGTACGATCGACGCCGGACAATGTCGGTCGCAGGTTGTTGGTGATCTCGCGCGCGATCTCACGCTGCACTGACAGCATGTCGGAAACTTTGCGTTCGTACTGCTCGCCCCAAAGCTGCTTGTTGTCGCGAACGTCGACCAACTCGGTGCTAATCAGCACCATATCGCCTCGTTGCGTCATGCGTCCGGTCAGCACGGCACGCACGCCGAGCTCTCTGCCAATCGACATCGGATCGTCTTCCCTGCCCTTGTAACGAAACACCGAACTCCGCGCGATCACTTTCAGGTTCGGAAGCTGCGTCAGGTTGTTGATGATGCTTTCGGTGAGACCATCCGAGATCCAATCGATGCCCGGATCCCTGTTCTGGTTTACAAACGGAATCACGGCGATCGATTCAACCGCGACTTCCGTGCCACCCGCGTGCAAGTACGATCGAACGCCAAACGCGACGGCTGCGCCGACCACGAGAACGAACGTGATAACGATCAGCGTCGCAAACTTGTGCCGCTTGATCTCGTTGACGATGAACTCCGCGCTTGAAGCTCGCGTCGAAGGTGAACTCGGCACTACGGTCGCCTGGTTCTGGACCACCGTCGTCTCCGCGTTCGACAACGTCCGCGCATCGCGACTCACCGTCGAAACCGGCGGCGTTTCGGTCGCAGTCTCATGCAGCTCGCGGCGAATGTCTTTCAACTCGATCGCGACGTCTTTTATGTTTTGATAACGATCGTTCGGGTCCTTTGCGAGACAACGACGGACGATGCGCTGTAAATCGGCAGGCGCGGTCGGATTAAACTGCGAGATCAGCGGCACGGGCTCACGAATGATCTTGTAAAGCGTGTCGATCGTGTCATTGCCGGCAAACGCCCGGTGGCCCGTAATCGCTTCAAACAGAATGCAGCCAAACGAAAAGATGTCCGAGCGGTGATCGATCTCTTTCGTCTTGCCCTGCGCCTGTTCCGGCGACATGTAACCGGCGGTGCCAAGAATCACACCGGGAATGGAGTGCTGAAGGATCGTCGGTTCCTCACTGCTTGTGCTGCGGGGTTGAGGTTCGACGAGCTTTGCCAGGCCGAAATCGAGAATCTTGCCGTGACCGTCCGACGTGATCATCACGTTGTCGGGCTTGAGATCGCGATGGACGACGCCCGCATCGTGCGCCTTCGCGAGTCCTTCCGCGACGTGTTGCAGCGCCCGCAACAGTTTCGAAAGCTCCTCACGCTCTTCGTGAATCTTCGAGCGCAGCGTCGAGCCTTCGACGTACTCCATCGCGATGAAATGCAGTCCATCAAACTCGCCGATCTCGTAAATGTGCGCGATGCTGGGGTGATTCAACGACGCCGCCGCACTCGCCTCCTGTTTGAAACGACGCATCCGATCCTGGTTTGAGGCGACCTCCGGCGGCAGGACTTTCAACGCAACTCGCCGGTTCAGGCTCGTGTCCTGCGCCAGATACACTTCGCCCATCCCGCCAACGCCCAGCAGCGAGCGAATCTCGTAGCGACCTAACTGTGTTGTGGGGGCCAGGGGCATCGACGGCGCATTCTAGCCGAACCGAATATGTCGCGCACCGGTTGGATTGCCGATCGGCAATTCTATGTTATATTCCGTTTTGCCGGTCCCGAACGGCAACTGTCCCGAAGAACCTCACTCACAATCGCGAAATCATGAAAATTTCCACGCGGCACTATAGCGTTCAGACGCTTCTGTTCGGACTGACGATCTTCGTCAGCTCCGCACTACTTTTCTCGATCCAACCGATGATCGCGAAGATGTTGCTGCCGCTCCTCGGCGGCACGCCTGCGGTGTGGAACACCTGCATGCTCTTCTTCCAGGCGGTGCTGCTGTGCGGTTACGCTTACGCGCTGCTGGTGTCGCGCTGGCCGCTGAAACGCCAACTGATCGTCCAACTCGCGGTGCTCGCGCTCGCTTTCATCAGTCTGCCGATCGGACTTTCGTCGTCGTGGGTCAACTCGGTGCCGCCGACTGACGACCCTTCGTTGTGGTTGTTGTTGTGTCTCGGCGCATCGGTGGGGCTGCCGTTTTTTATTATCTCGAGCAACAGTCCGTTACTTCAGAAATGGTTTTCCCGAACGGCGACCGACTCGGCGAACGATCCGTATTTTCTTTACGCAGCGTCCAACGCCGGGAGCTTGCTCGCGCTGCTCGCGTATCCCGTCGTGCTGGAGCCGTACTTCACGTTACGAATGCAGAGTCGCATTTGGACCGTTTTGTACGGCGTGCTCGTGGTCTTCATCGCGGTCCATTGTTTCTTTTTGAGAAATACGGATGACAAGCCAGTTGAAGACAAATCCGTGTTACCGGAGGAACAGCTCACGGTGCGGCGGCGACTCCGTTGGTTGCTGCTCGCATTCGCTCCGTCGAGCCTGATGCTGGGCGTAACGAACTACATCACCACCGATATCGCTTCGGTCCCGTTACTCTGGATCATTCCGCTCGCGCTCTACTTACTGACGATGGTGTTCGCGTTCTCTCGGAAGAAGTTTTTCTCGGCGCGCTTTGGCGACCTGATTGTGCCAGCGGCGACGATCGTCCTGTTGATACTTTACCTCGGCGACACTTCCGGCGGCGGCTCGCGAATGTTGGTCCTGCTGCACCTCGGTTACTTCTTCTTCGCGGCGTTGATGTGTCATTCGCAACTGGCGGACGATCGCCCCGGCCCACAACATCTCGCCCAGTTTTACGTTTGGCTGTCACTCGGTGGCGTGCTTGGCGGAATCTTCAACGCCATCGTCGCCCCGCTGGTGTTTCGCGCCGTCGTCGAGTATCCGCTCGCGATTCTTTTGTCGTGTCTGCTCCTTCCAGGACTCCGAGCCGGACATACGGGATCAAAAGAGCGTCGACTGGACTTCGCATTTCCCGCGTTGATTGGCGCGTTGGCCGCCGGGACCGGATGGTTCGCGCATCACGTCGCGCCGATGCAGATGAAGGCATCGGTGTTTGCCGTCGCTCTTCCGCTGCTCGTCGCGTATCCGTTGCGCAAGCGTCCGTTGCGGTTCGCATTGTCGTTGGGCGCGGTGGTGCTTGCGGCAGCGATGGTTGTCGGCATCGGCCGCACGACGTTGCACGCGGAGCGAAACTTCTTCGGCGTCCTGCGCGTGTTGGGCGACGACGACCGCCAGCTACATTCTTTCCTGCACGGCAGCACGGTCCACGGACGACAGAACACCACGTTGGATCATCGTTGTGAAGCGCTGTCGTACTATCATCGCGAAGGACCATTGGGACGCATCTTCACGAACTTTCGAGAAGCGAGATGTGCCGATCTAAAAATCGCCATCATCGGACTCGGCGCCGGCGCCACCATCAGCTATGCGCGGCCTCATGAAACATGGACCTTCTACGAAATCAATCCCGCGGTTGCCGCGATCGCAAAGTCGCCGCAGTACTTCACGTACCTGACGGACTGTGCGTCAGCGCCGGTCGACATAATTCTCGGCGACGCGCGGTTAAAGCTGCATGAGGCGCCCGATCGATCATACGACCTGCTCGTGCTCGACGCGTTCAGCAGCGATGCGATTCCAGTTCACTTGATGACGCGGCAGGCGCTCGATCTTTATCTCTCGAAACTCGCGCCCGGCGGATGGATCGTGTTTCACATCTCGAATCGAAATCTCGATATGACGGGAGTGCTCGCGGATCTCGCGAAGAGTCGTGAGTTGAGTGGATTGTCGATGCTCGATCTAACGCCGCCACAGCCGAATGGGAAAGATCCGTCGCACTGGGTGGTGCTAACCCGCAGCAGCGGTGGTTTCGGCGCACTGGCAAAGGATAAAGACGCAACACCTCTCGTCAGCAACGGCACTGACGCCGTGTGGACCGACGACTTCTCAAACATTCTCAGCGTCTTCAAATGGCGGAAAACGGAGACACATTGACCGGTGGCCCATCTTCGACCTCGACCTCTTCGAAGGTTTTCTCCCACGCCTCGGGCATCAGGCTTTGCAGCAATCGGACACAACGGTTCCAACGCAGGATCGCGTCGTCGTTATCGCGCGGGCGTATCTTCTCGGCGTCTTCAAAGAACCTCATCGCCTCTTCGAATTCGGGTTTGACTGTCGGCGGCGGAAGCCCGGCTCGGAGTTGCGCTTTTGCTTTTCGCTCGTGCAGCAGACCGCAGTAATAGATGCGTTCGTAGTTGCTCGACAGCGATTTGAAGATCTTCGACGCTTCGGCGTAGCGATCCATCATGTTGCCTGTGAACTGGTCGGTGATTGCCAATCCCAGCAGCCGCAACGCTGTCTGATGATTTGGTTCGACCGCGAGTATGTCGCGGCAGATCGACTCTGCTTCGCCCGGCTCGTTCAAGTTGCGATAGAGCTCCGCCTTCGTGATGGCCTCGTTAATTCCGGCCGGTGATATCGGCTTGAGTTTAAGCTCCATTGTTCTTTCCTTTCAGTTTGCGCAGGAACCAGCGAACGGGATCGTAGTAGTCGTCAACCACACGCTCCTTCAAGGGGATGATGGCATTGTCGGTGATATGAATGCCCTCGGGACAAACCTCGGTGCAGCACTTGGTGATGTTGCAGTAGCCGATGCCAAGCTCGTTCTTCAGCAGCGGCGTGCGCGAGACGTTGTCGAGCGGGTGCATTTCGAGACCGGCGACACGCACGAAGAATCGCGGACCGCCAAACTGGTCCTGCTTGCTGTGGTCCCGCAGCACGTGACAGACGTCCTGACAAAGAAAACACTCGATGCACTTGCGAAACTCCTGCACGCGATCGACGTCACGCTGGTCCATCTTCCATTCGACGTTTGCGGGGGCGCTGAACGGCGGGATCCGGCGATTGACGCGGTAGTTCCACGAAACGTCCGTGACGAGATCTTTGATGACCGGAAAACTCTTCATCGGCTGAACGGTGACTGGTTCGGACAGCGGCAGATCGTCAAGACGCATCTTGCACGTCAGACGCGGCTTTCCGTTCACTTCCGCGGAACACGAGCCACACTTCCCGGCTTTGCAGTTCCAACGGACAGCGAGATCCGGTGCGGCGTGTGCCTGGATGTAGTGCAACGCATCGAGCACGACCATGCCCGGCGCGATCGGCGCCTCATAGTCCTTCAACTCGCCGCCGTTGCGGTCGCCGCGGTAAATCTTGAATGTTGCGTTTTCCGGCATTGGGTCCGCCTTTTTGTACTTTGTTCTTTGTTCTTTGTTTTTTGTTTTTCTGCTTCGAACCGTTCAGCTTTAAGCGAACTCTTCCGAAATGCGAACCAAGTACAAAGCTCAAAGTACAAAGCTCTAAACACCAACTATCTCTTTTAACTCAGCAGGCATCTCCGCAATAGGCGACTGCTTTAGTCGCATGTGCTCGCCGTCGCGCGCGATCACGTTGTTCTGTTTGGCCCAGGTTTCGTCGTACTGCGGATAATCGATGCGGCTATGCGCGCCGCGACTCTCCTTCCGTTCGCGTGCGCTCAGCGCAACTGCCTCTGAAACCGTCAGCATCGATTTCAAGTCCCGCGCCAGGTGCCAGCCCGGATTAAACAGACGCGATCCATCGACTCGCACGCGCGCTGCTCGCTGTTTCAACTGGTCCAACGCAACGAGCCCCTTTTGCAAATCTTCTTCGTTGCGAAAGATACCAACATAGTTCTGCATCACTTCTTCGAGCTCGCGATGAATTTGGTATGGACTGTCGCCGCCGGCGCGTTCAAACGGCTCGAGCATTTCGCGTGTCGCTTTCTCGACGTCGGCGCCGTCAATCTCGACCGGAGCAGAGCGCTTTGCGTGCTCGGCCGCCGCAGCGCCGGCCCGCTTGCCGAAGACCAACAAATCCGACAGCGAGTTGCCGCCGAGTCGATTTGCGCCGTGCAATCCGGCCGCCGCTTCACCTGCTGCAAACAAACCCGGCACTGTCGCCTGCGCCGTCTCGGCTTCGACGCGAATGCCGCCCATCATGTAATGACACGTTGGTCCAACTTCCATCGGGCCCTGCGTGATGTCGACGTCCGCGAGCTCGCGAAACTGGTGATACATGCTGGGGAGTTTTCGTTTCACATACTCCGCCGGTTTGTGCGAAATGTCGAGATACGCGCCACCATGCTCCGTGCCGCGGCCCTCGCGCACCTCGGTGTAGATCGCGCGCGCCACGACGTCGCGCGTCGAGAGTTCCATCTTCTCCGGATCGTAGCGCTCCATGAACCGCTCGCCTTCTTTGTTGCGCAGAATCCCGCCTTCGCCGCGCACTGCTTCCGTCACGAGTATTCCCTGCACGCCCGGCGGCCAGACCATCCCCGTCGGATGAAACTGCACAAACTCCATGTCGATCAGTTCAGCGCCCGCATCGTAAGCCAGCGCCATTCCGTCGCCAGTGTACTCCCACGAGTTCGACGTAATGCGCCACGCCTTGCCGATACCGCCCGTCGCCATGACCACTGACTTCGCCTTGAAGACGACGAAGCGGCCCGTCTCACGCCAGTAAGCAAAAGCGCCCGCGACGCGATCGCCATCCTTGAGCAACCGCGTGACGGCGCATTCCATGTAAACGTCGATGCCGAGATGAACGCCGCGATCCTGCAACGTGCGAATCATCTCGAGTCCGGTGCGGTCGCCAACGTGGCAGAGTCGCTTGTAAGTGTGACCGCCAAACGCTCGTTGCAGGATGTCGCCGCTGCTGGTGCGATCGAACAACGCGCCCCATTGTTCCAACTCGCGCACGCGATCGGGCGCTTCCTGCGCGTGAATCTGGGCCATGCGCCAGTTGTTGAGAAACTTTCCGCCGCGCATCGTGTCGCGGAAGTGCGTGCGCCAATCGTCCGCGGCGTCGACGTTGGCCATCGCCGCCGCGATGCCGCCTTCAGCCATCACGGTGTGCGCCTTGCCGAGCAACGACTTGCACACGACGGCGACACTCGCGCCATGGCCCAACGCTTCGATCGCCGCTCGCAGTCCCGCGCCGCCAGCGCCGATGATCAATACGTCGTGTTCGTGAGTCTCAAACTTTTCGTTCACAGCAATCTCAAATCGTGGATCGTGCCGGTCGCCACTAATCGAACGTACAGATCGGCGAGACCGACGGAGAACAAGCTCAACCACGCAAACAGCATGTGATGTTCGTTGAGAAAACTAAGCCGCTTCCACGCGCCGTGGCGCGCACCGCCGAGGGCGACACAGGAAAAGCAGTCGACGTTACCGCCGACAATGTGTCTGAGCGAGTGACAAGAGACCGTGTAGAGCGAAAGCAGAACGATGTTGACGAGCAGGACCAGCGATCCGACGCCGATGCCGAACCGGCCGTTGAACCAGAACGCGTGAAACGCGTCGTACCAAAGAATGATCAGGAATATGAGCGCGGTGTAGAGAAAGTATCGATGCAGGTTTTGCAGGATCAGCGGGAACGCCGTTTCGCCGCGATAGCGATGCGACCGGCCTTCGCCGACTGCGCACGCGGGTGGATCGAGAAAGAACGCGCGGTAGTAAGCTTTACGGTAGTAGTAACAGGTGGCGCGAAAGCCGAGGGGACCGCCGAGTATCAGCAGCGCCGGTGAGAAGGGCCACCAGCTCGGTTTGAGAAGTGGGGAGTAGAACGGAGACAGGTATGGTCCCCATTCGTAGAAACTGTTTTCAAAGGCACGCCAGGTGGCGTAGATGCTAAAAGCGCCGAGGACGACGACGACGGGCACAAGCTCAACCCACCACGCATCGCGTCGCGTCGATGCGCCGAACCGGCCACGTTCCACTGCGGTCCCGGGTTCAGCCATACGGTTAAGCAAGTTTCCCGCAAAAGCGCCAAATTGTCTTTAAACTGCGGTGTCTTTCACTTTGCTCTTTGCGTCTTCACCATTCTTGTTCTTGTACCTTTTGTGCTTTTTGTGCCTCTTGTGGCTAAAACCGCCCGGCGCCTACTTTTTCTCACTGATACAGAAGAGCGTGTTTTGACCGCGTAAATAAAGATCACCTGCGGCAATCACAGGTGTGGCAATGAAAATCTGATCGGTTAGATGGTTGGTCGCGAGCACTTCGAACTTCTCGCCCATCTTCAGCACCACCACGTCGCCGTCTTCAGTAGCTACGTACAACTTGCCGTTCGCGCCGATCGGCGACGATTTGAGGTTGTACGCTTTCGGCAGGCGCGTCTGTGCATAGTATGGCTCGCCGCTCGTTGCGTTGAAAGCGGTGACCATGCCGTTGTCGGTGACGACGTAAAGCTTGTTGTCGTAAAGGACGGGCGACGCGGTGTAGGCCAGGCCGCGTGTGTGGCTCCAGGCGATAGCATCGGAGCCGGTTAAGTCGCCTTGCCTGCCGAGCTTGATGGCCATGAGTTTCGGATCGCGATAACCGCTCATCACGTAGACCATTCCGTTTTGATAAACGGGTACCGGGATCGCGTTTGCGCCCAGGCCGGCGGACTCCCAGAGCACCTTGCCAGTCTCCGGATCGTAGCTGCGGACCTTGTTGGTCGCGCTGACGACGATCTCCGTACGGCCGTCGTGATCGATCGCCAACGGAGTACTCCACGAACTGCGCTCGTCGCGAGCGACGCGCCACAACTCTTTGCCGTCGCGTTTGTCGAGAGCGACCA
>DASTOZ010000535.1:0-5294 GCA_035762365.1 Pyrinomonadaceae bacterium
AACCCCTCGATCGATCCACGGTCCGCGCCCGACTTCAACAGGTCGGTCGTAAACCGACCACCAATCAACACGCCGAGCGCATCGACGATGATCGACTTGCCCGATCCAGTCTCGCCCGTAAGCAGATTGAGCCCGGGTTCAAACTCCACCTGAAGCTCGTCGATCAGCGCGATGTTGGAGATATTGAGGAATTGAAGCATTCCGGCGCACAGATTACGCAGAACGAAACAGATTATCAATCTGAATGTTCTGCGTAACCCGCGTGCCGGGGCTGGTTAGAAGGTATAACGCAGCGCGAACTGCATTACGCGGCCCGCTTTGGTTTCATTCAACGGCGCCTGAGTCGAGGTGAATTTGCCGAAATCCCGAGACGGGTTGCTGCTTCCAAGGAAAGGATCAGTTCCCAAACTCAAGTCGGAAATCGTCAGGCCGTCGAACCGCTGAGTGTTGGTTACATTGAACACTTCCCAGCGGAACTGTACTTCGTGACCCTCCCACGGCATCTTGAACGACTTGTAAAGTCCCATGTCGAGCGAGATGTATCCTGGTGCGCGAAGCACGTTGCGATCGCCGACTTCGCCCGAACGAGCCGGACGGAAGCTGCGAAAGACCGCGAGCGGATCGCTGAAGACGTTGGGCTCACCATCCTCGTCCTGTTTCGTCGGCGACGAACGCACCGGCGCAACTCGAACACCGTTCGACTGCACGTTCCAGTTTGTGGCCCAGACGCAGCAGTCGAATGGAGTTTGAATCGGCAGCCCACTGTTCCAACGGAAGATGCCGGTGGTGGTCCAGCCGCCAAACATTCCGTTGATGAACTTATTCGTGTCGTTCAGGTAGCGTTTGCCGCGACCGAACGGAAGTCCCACGACCCAGTTGGCATTGATGATATGCCGGGCATCGAAGTCGGATGAGGCGTAGTTCGCATCAGGGAACAACGCATTGACGATGAACGCCGTTCCGTAGCTGGTCGAGTTTTGCAGTCCGGAAGCGTTGTCGAGCGAATGACCGTAAGTGTAGTTGAAGTCAAAGGTGACGTCGTCACGCAGCCGTTGGCGCAAACTGAGCTGCAACGAGTTGTAGTTTGACCTCGCGACAGTCGAAAACGCCGACAGCGCGCCAAACTGCGGTTGATAGAACATGTTGTTGAACTTCGCCGGGCCACCGCCGAAGGGACAGGTGTCACACGTCGGACTATCGTCAAACAACAACTGCAAAAACGTGTAGTCGATGATGTCCTCGCCGCCCAGCCCCGTGGGCGCGATCCACGCATACGCAGCCTGAGTCGGCGTCAATGCGGTGTCGCCCCACCATTCGGGCATGAACGGGAAGAGGTTGTTCCAGAATGGATTCGTCGGGATCGAACCGATCTCGCGATTAGCATAACGGAACTCAATCAACTGATTCATCGCCTCGTAGAAAGTCACTCCCGATTGCGGATCGCGGATGTTGTTCAACTGCATGATGTCGCGCGAAGCCAGCAGACTACGCGCGAAACGCCCGACGTAGCTGGCCTCAAACGTCAGACCTTTGCCGATTTCGCGGCCGTAGGACAGATTGAAGCTGTAGTTGTAGGGCGTGGTGATCCCCTGGTCCAACGAGGTCTCGATCCGTTGATCCTCATCGACCGGGACGGTCAGTGGAAACTGCAACGTCGTGGGGATCGGTCCGGTAGAACCCGGAAAGTCCAGGGTTCGGACCACCGGATTGAAACCGTTGAAGAGCGGCCCAAGTGAACCGTCGACTACGTCGAACGTGTTAGCGTTAATGTTTCGCGCCGACGTGAAGCCGGCGAGGTTGTTGAGGTCGAAATTGACGGCGAGCGCGCTGCCGATGCGATCGTAACTCACGCGGAAGCCCCCACGAATTACGCTCTTGCTTTGCCGTCCAAAAATCCTCCCGAAGAGGTTGTCGCCGAAGTCGGGAGACCACGCGACGGAAACCGAAGGCGCCCAGTTGTTCCAGTCCTGCTCGTAATAGCCGGGTGCGTTGTTCGCCTTACCGCCGAGCACGAAACTGATCGGGTCAGTAAAGGGAACGCCGTTGAAGGAGCTCTCGACGCGCTGGTTGAAGTAGTCGGTCAGGTTCACGTTTGGAATCACTTGCAATCCGTTGCGTTCGTAGACCGGCGTCGACGTAGACCAGCGAATGCCGTAGTTCAACGTCAAGTTTGGACGCATACGCCAGGAGTCCTGGAAGTAACCTTCGTATTCCTCGGTGGCGAATGAACGATCGGTTGGAGTGCCGACGTTCTGGAGTTGACCGCTGGCGTCGTACACGAGGTTCGCGCTGTATTGCGAATAGCGGCCAATGACCGAAGCCAGTGCATCACGCAGATCGCTTTCACTTTCGAAGTCGGTGAAACCGTTGGTGAGCACCCTGCCCGAGTCGTTATAGAACGACGGATTGATGATCGCCTCGTCGAACGATGCACCCAGTGAGTTGCGGTTGTTGCGTATCAGGCGAATGTTAGCGCCAAAGCCATACGTGTGATTGCCGCGAATCCACGACACGTCGTCCACGAAGTTGTGGACCGGCGTGGTGCGTCGCAGTGTTCGTTGAAACCCTTGCGGCGAAAAGATGAAACGGAAGTTGACCCGGTTTTCTTCCGAGTCGCCGTTTTGCGTAAACGCCGCTCGCGTGAAACCGTAATTCAACCGGTTGACGATGTTGTTGGTCGCGGTCCAGATGTGGCCCACGGCCAGACCTTTCGGATGGTTCCAGGTCGTCAACGGCGGCGTGTCGGGGAAGCACTGGACATTGTCGTCCGGATCGCTGCAATCCGAATCGAAATATGTGGACCGCGTGATTGTATCGTTCTGATAGTTTCCGCGCAGGAAGAGGGTCGAACGATCCGTCAGGTTGAAGTCGAACCTGGCGATGTAAGTGTTCAACTCCGTCGGGGTCTTGGCGTTGAAACGGAAGCCGCTGGTATTCAGACCGTCGCCCGTCGTGGTGTCGTTTGCCGGATAACGAGCGGCAGCGGCGGCCAAAGCGGCGAGCGCGTCGGGATTGATCCCCGGGTTCGCGCCGACCGAGTTGTACGTCGCAATGATTTCGTCGGGAGTGAGACAGTTGACGCCTGCGGGAGTTCCGGCCGGACAACCCGGATCGCTGGTCAGGCTTTTAGTGCGATAGCGAACTATGCCCTGGCCCAGTGTCGGTAAGGGAACTTCGCGCACGACAGACGTCGCCGTCGCTTCGCGAAATCCTTCGTAAGTGAAAAAGAAGAACGCGCGGTCGCGCTTGACCGGTCCGCCAACGGAACCGCCGAAAATGTTGCGCAGTAACTGCGGACGTTCGACGCCCGCGGCGTTGTTGAAGAAATCGTTTGCAGTGGTAACTGTGTTGCGATGTGTTTCAAACAACGATCCGTGCCACTGATTCGAGCCGGAGCGCGTGACGAGCGAAACTTGCGCGCCCGACGATCGTCCCTGTTCGGCGTTCGGATTGGTGGTCGTGACGCGGAACTCCTGTAACGAGTCGCGGGTCACTCGCAACACGCTCGCAAACGCTTCGTCAGTGATGACGTCCAGGCCGTCCTGCTGTTCGTTGACATCCACGCCGTCGAGCGTGATGTTCGACTGGTCGGCGCGTCCACCATTCACAGCGCCCGTGCGCGTAACGCCGGGTTGCAGCGACAACAGTCCGACGACGTTGTTCGCATTCAGCGGCAACTCGTTAATGCGCTTTCGTTCAAACGAATTTCCCAGGCTCGCATCGCTCGTGTTGATTGCGGATTCTGCAGCCGAGGTTACGTCGACTGTTTCTGAAACAGCGCCGATCTCGAGTTGAACGTCGCGAACTATCGGCGTGTCGACAAGTGCTTCAAGTCCAGACGCGGAAGCGGTCTTAAAGCCCGGCGCCGTGACTTCGAGTTTGTATGTACCGGGAGGAATGGCGGTGAATACATAAGCGCCGTCCTCGTTAGTGGTTTGCGTGCGGGTAAAGTTTTTTCCGGGATTGGTGAGCGTGACATTGGCGCCGGAAACGAGGTTCCCATTCGGATCTTTCACCGTGCCGCGCACGGTGGAGCCGCCAGACTGAGCATAGCTAATCGTGGCGACCAGCATCAGAGCAATCAGTGAGGTGATATGGAGAAGGTTTCGTATGTTCATGACAATTCTCCGTGATTGGTTTGAAAGCGGGGGAGACGAAGATGCAATTTTCGCGAACGCAGATATTGTTCCAATTTGGATCGAGTGATTTCTGCTCGGTAATTTGAGTGAACGCGTAAGCGTGCGGCGCAGTGCCTCGGAAACAAGTCCAAAAACTCATTAACGATTGCAGATTTTGAACTACGAATCTTTGAATCATCGTTACGGTATGCTGGATCAGTGGGTGTTGCTCTTGATGGGCATACGTTTGCGTGACCTTTAACGAGATGTCGTTCAACTTTATCGACGTTCTGCTGGTCGCTTTGATCGTGTTGAACCTGCTCAACGGTTATCGTCGTGGGTTCATTCTCGGCGTGCTCGATCTTGCGGGTTGGGTATTGGCCCTTGTTGCGGGTCTGCGTTACTACGAGCCGGTTGGTCGCGTGATCGCGCGCCTCGAGCTGTGGTCAGAAGTCTGGGATCAGCCGATCGCGTTCATCATCGTCGCGTTGTTTGTCGGCCTGCTGGTTCACCTCATCGCGTATGCGTTACTGAGGCGTTTGTCGCCGGAGGTTCACGAGCGACCGAGCAATCAGACGCTTGGTTTGTTGCCCGGACTCGCGAACGGACTGATAACCGCAGCAATCGTTTCCGCGTTGCTTTTGGCCGTGCCGTTGAGCGAGAGCATCAGTGAGCGCACGCGTGAGAGTGTGCTCGTTAATCGTCTGGCCGGTTACGCGCAGTCGTTGGAAGCGAGGTTGCGGCCTGTGTTCGGCGAGGCGATCGCGCGATCGCTGAACCTATTGACCGTCGAGCCTGACTCGAATGAACGAGTCACGCTGCCTTTCACCGTCAGCTCTTCGCGGCCACGTCCGGATCTGGAGAAACAAATGCTCGATCTGGTTAACCAGGAGAGGGTCGCGAATGGGCTTCAACCACTGGCGCCTGATCCGGAGTTGACCGAAGTGGCGCGCCGTCATTCGACTGACATGTTTGCACGCGGCTACTTCGCGCACGACACACCAGAGGGGTGGACGCCGTTCGATCGAATGAAAGAAGCGAACGTTCACTTTCTGATAGCCGGAGAAAACCTCGCCCTCGCTCCGACCGTTTCGATCGCACACAGGGGTCTGATGAATTCACCGGGCCACCGCGCTAACATCCTCCGCCCACAATTCGGCCGCGTCGGCATCGGCA
>DASTOZ010000536.1:0-7841 GCA_035762365.1 Pyrinomonadaceae bacterium
TCGACGAGGCGTTTGGTTTGGGAATGGTCGAGGCGTTGATGTCAGGCACGCCGGTGATTTGCAGCGACAAGGGTGCGTGTCCGGAGATCATCTCGCCGGACGTTGGTTTCGTTTGCCGCGACGATCGCGATTACGTCGCCGCGATCAAGCGGATCGGAACGATTTCGCCGCGCGCGTGCCGCGAGAAGGCAATGCGCGAGTTTCACTACCTCAGAATGACGCGCGATTATCTCGGCGAATATCAAAAAGAGATCGCGCGAAACAACTCGTCCCACTGTGCGAGCGCCGATTCAAAGGGAAATCTCTCGACTACCTCGGCCGCGCGAGAAGCGTAAGCTTTGCGCTGACCGTCATCACGCATCAAACTCGCGAGCGCCTCTGCGAGCGCAGCCATCGTCTGCTGACTAACGATCACGCCATCAACACCGTGCCGCACGAGTCTACGCACCGCCGGTCCTGCATCCATCGCGACGACCGGCGCCCCGCACGCCAATGCTTCCCAGATCGCGTTTCCGAATCCTTCGATCCGCGAGGCGGAGACGAACACGTCGGCGTTCGCCAACACGCGGTACGGATCGTTTGAGAAGCCGCAAATGCGTATTCGGTTCGGGGCGAGTTCTTCGACTAGGTGCTCGAGCATGTTTCGCTGTGGTCCATTGCCGTAGATCTCGAGGTCCCAATCGGGAAAGACCGCCGCAATACTCGCAAACGATCGCACCAGGAACTCCGGCCGTTTTTCGGAAGACAATCGCGACAAGGTGACTACTTTACGCCGTCCGCTTTCTGATCTGCGTTCCAGTTTTGGAGGTGCGATGAGTGGATTGGCGATAGCAACTGCTCGTGCGCCCCTGGTCGCGAGCCACTGTGCGATCGCCGGGTCAGGTGCGACTACGGCAGCCGCACGCCGGTACAGCTCTTCTCGCGCACCCTGCCACGCACCCAGCGAATTACGTCGCACATCGGTCTGTTCACACGCGATCACCGGCGGGTTGGTTTCCGCCATCGCCGCAAGCACACGCACGTTCGTCCGGTCGATGAAAGACACAACGACGTCGGGTCCGCTCGTCAGAATCTCCTGGCGCAGCATCGCGAGGGTCGTGATGTCGGAAATCAGATGCGTGCAGCGCGCGTCCGCAAGCAGGTTCACGATAGACACGATCGCGGTGTGGGCGACCTCATCTCCGGTGGGCGCGCGAGGCAAACCGACGTCGCGTCGTTCGACACGCGGATCGATCACGTAAGCCGGCGCACGATTGTTTTGCGAGATCGTGAGCAGCGTGGTCTGGTGAGCGCGCGCGGCCCACGCATTCGCGAGATTGATGCAGACGCGCTCGGCCCCACCACCTCCAAGTCCGGCAATGACGAGCGTGATGCGCATCGCGAGGATCGGCGCGTGTCATTCGACGGGGTACGCCGCAACGACGTCGAGCATCACGAGCGCGCCTGCGGGAAGCGCGGCAGCGGCGAAAGCGGTGCGCGCCGGGAGCGGCGTTATGCCGAGCCCCGGCAACCACGCGGCGTAGATCTGGTCCACCACTTTGAAATCTTTGATATCGGCCAGCAGCAACGTGACCTTCACGATGTCAGCGGCCGTACAACCCGCGGCGTTCAGGATGGCCTCGATGTTCGACAACATGCGATGAGTTTGTGCTTCGAGTCCGTCTTCAAGTTTTCCGGTGTCAGGGTCGCGGCCAGTCTGCGCCGTCACGAAAACGAGCTCGCCGGTACGAATTGCCTGTGAATAAGTGCCGAGTGCCGGGGGCGCTGCATCGGTTTTGATTCGTGTCTTGTTAACCATCCGAGTTGATCCTCTCCGCCCGCAACGGGATCTCGAAATTCACCTTCACTGGTCCACCACTCAGCGGCGCGAGATCCAACAGTTGGACCTGCCCTGGGAAAATAATCTGCAACAACACGACGTTCGACGTGTCGGCAAAGTCGAGGTCGAAGTAATGAAACTCGGTGATGTTGGAAGAATAGATCCACAGGTTGTTCTGCTGGCGAATCCAACTGCGGAAACCGTCGCTTTCCATCGGTTCGGTGCGTATCTCGAGCGGCACTTCCGAAAGTATCTGTTTGGTCAACTCGAAATGTTCGAACGCGTATTGCCAGCTCTGTTCGTAGGGACGTTTGGTTGAGCCACGCTCGCGCGGCAATGTCCCACGTTGCTTCATGCGGATATTCTCGCGAACAAACTGCTCGCGCTCGCTGGCGATCTTGTAATCGCCGTCGGTGAGCCGTTGCAGAAAGTGGTCCACGTCGGGGCTCGAGATGAAGACGCGGCGGATGATCTGGAAATAGGTGATGGCTGTAGGATTGATGTCGAAGATCGTCAACCGCGTCGGACGCCAGAGCGGAATGAGATTAAGACCATATAGACCACCGACGACGCTGATCATGTGGATGTCTTTGCGTCGCTGCGGATCGACGCTGTCGTAGTGGGCCTTGATCTCGGCAAACTCGCCGAAGGAACCATCCTGGCTGCCGTCGTCGGTGCCGTAGAAGACGTTTTCCGGATGGTCGTGGTACATCTCGCGATTGAAGGCTCGGGGTGCTTGTGCTGTCACGATTACCTCTTACTTTACGACCTCAAAATCCCAGGCCGGCTTGTTGAGTTCTCGAAAGTTGCCCATTCGTTCGCTCCAGCCGGTTTCTTTTGGCTGTGCGCTGCTGTAGGTGATGCGAATCGTTCGATCGATGAAGTCGAGCGCGTCGTGGACCACGGACGTGTCGGCGTGGCGAACGGTGATGAATCCGTCGCCGGTGTAGGTTGCCGACTTGGAACCGCCGATCCTGGGCCAACGTGCTTCGACGATCATGGTGGAGAGCTCGGCCTTTACTGTTTCCATGCCGTCGACGATTTCCACGAATCCGGAGCCGGGATCGCGAAGAAAGATCGTGCCGACGGCGTACTTGCGTTCGAGTGGTCCATCGAAGACGTCGTCGACTGCGACCCTGGCCCACAGGCGATATGGATCGACGTCGTGGGCATAGCCGAACATGGGACCGATGCGCGCGCCGGCTGGCCGGAGAGTCGCATCGACGAAACCGGCGGGTTGTCCGGATGCATCGATGAAGCCTTCCATATGCGTGATCGCGTTGCCAACCTCTAGGGCGCGGACTGCGGTTAAGCCTTGATCGATGAAGGGTTTGTAGGCACTTAGATCACGCGGCATGACGCAGCGCCAGCGGCTCGCGGGGTCCTCCAGAGCGTCGAGGATCGGCGGGTCGTAGCAGCAGACTGAATAGCATTGCGGTTCGTTGGCGATGGTCACAGTGTCGAAGCAGCACTCCTGACCAGCGACGTAGGTCTCTGCGATAACCGGGGGCTCTATTAGTTTGAGAATGCCCGCGAGTTGATCTTCCGTTGTGATGCGGAAGGTGGTGAGCGCGCCGCTGCCGTTTAGCGGCTTGAGCACGATCGGAAATCCGACTTCATCAACAAACCGCCGCGCATCTTCGGCACGTTCGATGATTTGATCGCGCGGGGTTCCGACTCCTGCCTGCCTCAGTCTTGATTTGAGTTTCGATTTGTCGAGCGTGCGCGCGACGACTTGCGAAGTCATCGCTTCCAAGCCGAGGGCTTCGTTTGCTTCAGCAACCGCGGCGAGCAGAGTTTCTTGTGCGGTAACGATTCTGTCGATGCCGCCGAGACTTCTGACAGCTTCGATCAACCCTGCGACATCGTCAACATTCTCTATCGTCAGCAATGTAACGTCGTCGAGTTGCTGAATCGCTCTTGCGCAGCGCGATGCCTCGCCTGCAAGCGCGCGACACACGAACACAACGCGACGTGCGCTCATCGGCACGCCTCCTGCGTCGCCGCGAGTCGACGCGCAGCGAGCTGTGCTTCACGCTTTGCCTTGTCGTGTATCACGTACTGAATCACGTCGCGCCCCGCCGTCGTCGCGACGTCGTTTTCCGACAACGGTTCCAAACCGTGAAAGGAAACATCGGAACGCACAAATGCCAGCAGCGAGTTCGGCCGATAAGGCGCCGTCTTCACGCGCACGAAATCTTCAAACGCATAATGCCTGCTGTCTGGACAACTAAAGCCTGCCTGCTTCGGACGATAAAGCGACGTGCCGAGATGTTCAGCACTGTCGTCGGGCGCGAGATAAAGCAGCAACACGACTAGCTTTGTGTACAGATCCGAGTGTGGTCCAAGAAAGTACCCGGCCCGGTGGCGAATGAGCTGCGACTCGACCGACACTGCCGGCCACGATTCCCATCCAAACGACTCCATAACCGCCCGCGCGACATCTTCACTCAGAAACCACTGATTAAAAGAACGCCAAAATTGCCTTTGGTGAGCAGGTAATCTGTCCGTCCATCCGTGGTTCATATCGCGCTGATCGCGATGTCGGAAATGATCGAGTTTCAAATCTGTGACTTCATAAAGGTTTTCATACACTGTGCTGTCCGGCAGATAACCCAGCATTTCGCGATAGTAATCGTCCGGAAATACCTGATCGATAACGTAGTGCGGAAACGGATCCATCTCCACAGTCGCGCTGCGGAGCCGCGCCATGAAATGTTCGAGAGGTCTATTCATGAGACTCCGCCTCACGCACTCGCGGTATCACTTCGCGACCGAAGATCATCATCTCGTCCAGCTTGGGCCAACCCGCGATGATGAACTGCGTCACGCCGATCTTCTTGTACTCGAGAAAAGCTTCGGCAAGATCCTCGGGCGACCCGACGAGCGTGATCGCCGATGAACCGTAGTACGGCACCAGACCAGCCCACAAATTCCGGTTCATCCAACCCACCTGGTCCGCTGCCGCAAGTGCGTCTTTCAGTGTCTTCGAGTCGCTGCCGGAAAGAATCCGCCGCTCCTGGCGTTCAATTTCCTCGGACGGCAAGAGAGCTTCCGCAGCCGCGAGGGCCTCGTCGCGCGTTGGACGACAGACGACGCACAGTCGCAAACAGACCCCGACTCCTTTGTCGCGAAACCGCGTCACCATCGGCGCGAGGTTCTCCGGTGTGTCGATCAAACGGACCCAGCACGAGCCCTGCGTCAGCGCGAGATGTTGCGCCTGTTCCGAATGGCCCGACACATAGATCTCCGGCATGGTCCGATCCGGCGCGACAAAGGGCGTATAGATCTTTCCGTTTTCAATGCGGCAGTAGTTGCCGGTAAAGCTAACGTCGTCGCCGTTGTTGGACCAGAACGACCGGCACACGCCGAGAAACTCTTCAGCCCGGGCGTAGCGTTCGTCATGTTCGAGAAAGTCGCCGTACCCGCGCTGCTCGACCATCGAGCTGCCGGCGACGATGTTCAGACTCACTCGCCCATTAATCACGCCGGACAACGTATTGATCTGCTGGACGAACGTAGTGGGCTGCATCAGACCGAGTCGATACGCAACGATAAACTTGAGCTTCTTTGTCGCCTGGCCCACCGCGCACGCGATGAAGATCGTGTCGGGCTCGTAACGGCTGAACGACAGCAGCACGGATTCGATTCCCGCTTCTTCCGCGCAACGCGCAAAGCGCACCCATCCTTCCATGTCCGGCAACGCAGCAGCCGAGCCGGCTTTCGTCGTCGCGACACGCGAAGTTTCCTGCGCGGTCTTCATCCCGACCTCGCCGCCTTTCGGGAACATCCAGTGGAACCTGAGATTCATTGTCGTCTAATGAGCGGCAGCACTTCACGTCCGAAGACGTTGACAGTATCGACCTCGGGCCAACCGGAGATGATGAACTCGGTGACGCCGATTCGTTCGTATTCGAGAAACGCGTCCGCGAGATCCTGCGGTGAACCGAGCAACGTGGTCCATACCGGACCGTAATGCGGGACGAGACCGGTCCACAACGAACGATTCAGCCAGTGTCCAGTTGTGATTTGTCCGCCTTCACGATACATCTGCGAGTCGTCTTTCAGCGTGACGGTGCTTTCGGCACTGTCTCCCGGCAAGAGACTCTGCGCAACTTCCACCGCCTCTTCGCGGGTCGGACGGCACACGAGGCAGAGCCGCAGACAAACTCCGACTCCGCGTGCACGCGCGCGAGCAACTACAGACGCAAGCTTCGCCGGATCCTCCGCGACGCGCAGCCAACACGTTCCTTGTGAATATGCGAGTTGCTCCGAAGGCTCCGAGTGACCGGAAACATAGATCTCCGGCGACTTTCCATCCGGCGACACGAACGGCGTTGCTAGTTTTCCCTGTTCGACGCGGTAGTACTTACCCGCGAAGTCGACGTCAGCGTTGCCATTGCCATTGCGCCCCCAGAACGCATTGCACACGGCGAGAAATTCCTCGGCGCGCTCGTAACGCGCGTCGTGCGAAAGAAAGTCACCGTAGCCGTGTTGTTCCGCGCTCGAGCTGCCCGCGACGATGTTGAAAGAAACACGACCCTGCGTCAGCGCCGAGACGGTGTTCATCTGCTGCACGAACGTCGTCGGCTGCATCAGGCCGGAGCGATACGCGATGATGAACTTGAGCTTCTTCACCGCCTGGCCCAACGCGCACGCTACCACGAAAGGATCGGGTTCGTAACGACTGAACGAAATGAGCACCTTTTCGATTCCCGCCCCTTCCGCCTGACGCGCAAAGTGCGTCCAGCCCTCGATGTCAGGCCGCGGCGCGGGCGAGCCGGCATGCATCGACTCGATGCGATAGCGCGCGGCTTCGCGCGGCGTTTGCCGGCCGTTCAACGCGACCTCGCCGCCCTTCGGAAGCATCCAATGAAATCTCAAGCTCATCGTTGGGCCATCCCTGTTTATCCGCGGTTCCGGATGATGCAGCAGTGTTGCCACTCGCGACACACCGGCGCATGGATCGTCGCGCCGGGAAATAACGACTTCATGATGGCTGCGGTGAAGAACGAGCAATACGACTCGTGTGGTTTGCCAACTCGCGTCTGATGATGCAGCGCGTCGTCAGGTTCGAGGTACAACGTATCGTCAATCACGACGAACCAGCGCGCGCGCTTCACCATTTCTAGTTGCCCGCGTGGTCCAAGGTTCCGCAGCGCTGTCGACCCGCGCGGCAACCTCGGATCAGACAACGACCGATCGAACCACGGGTCGAAAAACGTAAACGCCAGCGCGCCGTTCGGCGCGAGCATGCGCCGTAACGCGCCCACAGACTCGATCATCTCCTTCTTGTCTACGTGCGTGAAAACTGAAAACGCGAGGATGATGTCAAACTTCACGCCGCAATTCGGTACGGGCGCGTTTCGTTTGCCGTAAGGATTGTATTGCGGGCTGTAGCGGTTGAAGTGCACGAAGTGCGCGCGCGGATACGTCAGGCGTCCCTGCTCGACGACCGCGGGATTGATGTCGATGCACCAGTAGTCTTCATGATTGACCTTGTCGCCCGCGCTCGCGAGAAACGTGCCGATATTGCCGCCAAAGTCGAGGATCTTGCGTCCTTTCCAAACCGGACGATCCAGCAGCTCATCGAAGTACGGAAACTGCGTCAGCCTCGTCGAGACGAGGTTCCATGAGAA
This sequence comes from Pyrinomonadaceae bacterium, assembly GCA_035762365.1. Lineage (GTDB taxonomy): Bacteria > Acidobacteriota > Blastocatellia > Pyrinomonadales > Pyrinomonadaceae > PSRF01. The sequence goes on from DASTOZ010000536.1 coordinate 7,459, forward strand.
CGAACGACCGCTCGCGAAGAGGCGTTTCGCGCTGTCGGTCATTCGTGCGTCATCATGCAGCGACATCTGGCTTCCTCACACTTCGAGCGTCCACTCAACTGCGTCGCGCGCGACGCCGTGACGCCTGGCCCAACGTTCGATGGCCCATGGCACGGTATCCACGTCGCGATAACCGCCAAGCAATTGGCGCGTGATCGGATCCATCGCGAGCAGTTGTTGCTGGTCGGGGTTCTCGAGATAAACCTCCGGCTTCATCCACCGATACGCGTAACCGTAAATCACAACCTTCGACACGCGGTCGCTCCGGTTGGGCGCGGCCGTGTGATAGGTGCGGTTCTCGAAAAACAAGGCGTCACCGGCGTTCAGCTCGAGATCGCACACCT